>NZ_JAICYI010000031.1 GCF_025934275.1 Phenylobacterium sp. | reverse complement strand
TTGTTGCGCTCCCGCTCCGGCTTCACGTGGAAGAGCAGATGCCGG
Source organism: Phenylobacterium sp. (assembly GCF_025934275.1). Taxonomy (GTDB): domain Bacteria; phylum Pseudomonadota; class Alphaproteobacteria; order Caulobacterales; family Caulobacteraceae; genus Phenylobacterium. The sequence continues at coordinate 39,491 of NZ_JAICYI010000031.1, read as the reverse complement.
AACGGCGCCTCGTAGAGCGCGGCCTCCGCCTCGGTCATCTTCCAGCCGAAGTCGATGATCCACTTGTCGGCGGGGCGGCGGGTCACGTCCAGGCCGTTGCGCCAGGGCTTCAGCACGTCGCTGTTCGGCCGGCCGTTGGGGTTGAGCGGCAGCTCCAGCCACTCGCGCGCGAGTTCACCCGGAATGTCGAAGGCGCCGCCTTTGGTGTCGCCCATGAAGGCGACACCGGCGTTCTCCTTCAGGCGCGCGGCCTTGGTGAGGTCAAAGTCGGCCGAGGTCAGATCAGCGTTGATCCGAGCCGCCGGGCGCCCGTCGAGTTCGCGCGCCCCGAAACCGGACCCGAAGCCCAGCATGGACACGCGCACCGCCGCTCCTTCGAGAATCCAGGGCTCATCCGCCCACGCGATCCATAGCTCTCCGGCGTCGGCGATCGCGTCGAGCGCCCTACGATTGGCGCCGCCGCGGATGGAATTCGTCGTCACCAGGCCGGCGCGGGCGGCCTTGCCGGCCTGGATCGCCCGCCACGCCTTCTCCACCCAATAGGCCACGAGGTCGGCCTCCGCCGGCACACGGCCCCTGTAGGTCGCAAACAGCCGCTCCACCGCGGCGTCGCCGAGATTGTCCCGCATCCGCTTGCCGCCCAGGAACGGCGGATTGCCGATGATCACGTCGGCCTGCGGCCACTCGGCCTCCGAGCCGTCGGGGTTCAGCAGGGCGTCGCGGTTTTCGATCTGGTCGAGCGTGGAGAGCACCGGGTCGGGCGGGGGCTTGGTGGCCTTCTTCAGCGTCCATTGCAGGTAGCCGATCCAGAGCGTGAGGCGCGCCAGCTCGGCGGCGTAGCGGTCGATCTCGATTCCCCGAACGCATTGCAGGCCAAGGGCCGGCAGGAAGCCCGTGAGGCCCAGCCGCTCGGCGTCGACGATCGCCCGTTGCTCGAGGTCGAGCAGCTCGTGCAGCGCGACATAGAGGAAGTTCCCCGAACCGCAGGCCGGGTCGAGCACGCGGAACGCCGCGAGGCGGTCGAGCCAGGCCTGCACCCGCTCCTTCGCCGCGCCGTAGGCCTGGTCCTTGCGCTTCAGAGCCTCGGCGATCCTGCGCCGCCGCCTGGGCTCGTCGGCCTTGGCGGCGAAAGGGTCCGTCTTCATCTTCTCGCCCGCCTCGTCCAGCACCGCCTTGCGCTCGGCCTCTGCCTGGGCGATGCGCGCGACCTCCTCGCGGACTTCGCCCAGCACCGCCTCCCATTCGGCCGCGAGGGGGCGGACGATCACCGGCTCGACGATCTTCAGGATCTTCTCGCGGTCGGTGTAGTGGGCGCCCAGCGCCGGCCGCTCCCGGGTCGCCTTCAGCGCCTGCTCGAACAGGCTGCCGAAGACGGAGGGGTCGATCTCCGACCAGTCGTGCTCCTCGGCGGTGTCGGCGATCAGCTTGAGGTCCGGCGGCTCCAGCGGCAGGGTCGCGGCGTCATCAAACAGGCCGCCGTTGAACCAGCGGATCAGGTGTTCGCCGAAGAAGGTGTCTCCCGGGCGCGCCATCAGGCCGAACAGCGCCGCGAGCTGCGCCTGCGCCGCCGCCGGCTTGTGCGCCACCGCCTTCACCGTGCGGCTGAACAGGTCCTTCGGCAGCAGGCCCGCGTCTTCGGCGAACATGCAGAACACCAGCCGGTTCAGGAAGTGCGCCACGGCGCGCGGGTCGAGCTTGCGCTCCTGCAAGCGTCGGCCGAGCTCTCCGAAGCGCTCCGCCGCCTTGGCGGTCAGCTCCTGCGGGCTGACCTTCGGCTTCAGCTCCTCCGAACCGTCGAACACGGCGCGGAGCAGGTGCAGCTTCGCCGGGTCGAGCAGGTCGTCGAGAGCGAACTCGTACTTGCGCGAGACCGTGTTCGTCCAGTTGGTGTGGACGATGATGCGCTCCATGTCGGAGACCACGAGATAGGGCGGGTTCTCGAGGTCGAGAGCGTAGGCCTGCAGCTGGCGCAGCGCGGCGTTGAGGTCCTTGTGCTTGCCCTTGTATTCCCAGCCGAAGCAGCCGCGCCGCCAGACATCGGCCCAGCCGTCGCCGCCGCCCACCTTCTCCGCGCCGCGCTCGAAGCAGTAGTGGTCGCCCTTGGCGTCGTCGTCGGTCGGCGTGGGGACGCCGAGGATCGAGCAGAGGTCGTTGAAGTGCGATTGCGAGGCCTGCCGCTCGCGCAGCTCGCTGTCGCTCCACTTGCGGACGAATTCGGCAGGCGTCATCGCATCCCCGACTCGGATGGCAGCTTAGCGCCCGCGGCGGCGCGCGCCATGCGGCGCCGGCGGCTCGACCTGGGTCCCGGCCTGCGCGGGGATGAGCGGGGAGATGGCGCAAGCGCCGCATGACCCTTGAACACCGGAACCTAGACATCATCTAGGTTCTGTGGGACAAGCGGCAATGGCGACGGTCTTCAGAAGTCACCGCCGATACAGGGTGGCCGTTAATTCCAATGATCATCCTCCCGCTCACGTGCATGCGTTCGGCAAAGGTTGCGAAGCTCGCTTCAAACTGAACTGCCCCGATGGCCCGATCGAATTCTGGGACGCCGAGGGTGATTGGACGTTGAAGCACCTCAACGAGCTCGGGCTGGAAGTCGCCGCCAACATCGACGAATGCTGCAAGGTTTGGAGCGACATCCATGGCTGAGTTCAAACTGCTGGACGAGGCTTCCTTCAAGAGGGGCGTCAACCGCAAGCGCCGCCGCCCCCTTCCCCGCGCGATCTCCGCGCGGTTTGACCGCAGGTCTCATCGGGTGATCGTGCGCCTCGACACGGGCCTGGATTTCTCGTTCGATCCGCGACGGGCGCAGGGCCTCGCCGAGGCGCCAGCGGAAGACTTTGTGGGCGTAACCGTGGAAGGCGTCGGCAGCACGCTCCATTTCCCTCGCCTCGACGCCGACTACGCCGTCTCGGGCCTGCTCGAGGGCTTCCTTGGACCCCTGGACTGGACTCGGCGAGAGGCGCAGGCGAAAGCCTCGCGCGAGAACGGCAAGCGTGGCGGCCGACCCAAGAAGGAAATTGGCGCCACGACCTGAGCGTCACCGGCCGCTTGTGCGGCGGGATGTCGGGCCGGGATTCAGCGATTTTACTCGGCCCAAATTGTAAGATCGCTGAGTTGGTGTTCAAGGATATGACGGCGACTCCTGATCGTACGCCGGCGTTCGATAAAATCGTTGGGATCATCGATTGGCGGCCGCTCGGCGACTGCCTGCCTCAGTGCGGCCAATTCGATAATGCCCTCAAGGGCACGACGCCACATTCTTTCGGCCTCTTTCTCCGGGATCGCGGGATCGAGGAACGGCAGCGTGGGAACCTCATGAGCGATACGAAACGCTTTGTTGAAGGCGTCTTCTGCCCTCGCGTGGCGGATGAAACTCATGAGAAGGTTTTGGTCGGCGCCTGGCTCGGATAGCGCCTCCACAATCGCATCAGCGACCTTCCTGAGGGGCGGGTCACCAAATCCGAAGGCGGCGATCTCCTCGACATAAGGGAGAAGCAGAGCGGGAGTTTGCACGCCCCTGACGGCCACCGATGCATTTAGTCGGCGGGTACGCTCCCGTAGAATCTGAGCCAGATTCTTGTTGATGATTAAGCTGACGACCGTCGATGGCTTCCTATTCGCCCATGCCGGCACAAACTGATTGCGCGGAAAGCTCTCCTCGAAGCGTCGTAGGAGATCGATGCGGTACTGTTCGGCTAAATCGGCATCTCGGACCTGCCGCGCGACCTGGCGAAGCCGGACCTTGAACCCCGCTCTTTGCTCTGGGGTTTCTAGCGGAGTGAGCTGCTTCTCGCGCAGGAACAGCGCCTCGACGAAGGGCGTGGTGCGGGAGAGCTGCGCCTTCAGGGCGGCCGGGCCCTGCTCGCGGAGCACCTCGTCAGGATCCTTGCCGCCTTCGACGATGGCGAACTTGAAGGAGCGGCCGGGGGTCAGCAGCGGCAGCGCCCGGTCCATGACCCGCGCGGCGGCCTGCCGGCCGGCGCGGTCGCCGTCGAAGCTGAGGGTGGGCTCGGGGTGGTGGCGCCAGAGCGCCTCCATCTGCTCCTCGCCGAGCGCCGTGCCCATCGGGGCCACGGCCGGGATCCCTGACCGCAGGCAGGCGATCACGTCCATGTAGCCTTCGACCACCACCAGCGGCGGCTCCTCCCCGGATTCGTTCGCCTTCGGGGGCGCGGCGGCCAGCACCTTGCGGGCCTCGGAGAGGCCGTAGAGCTGGTGGCCCTTGTGGAAGGCCGGGGTCTCGGGGCCGTTCAGGTACTTGGCGCGGGCCTGCGGATCCATCGCCCGGCCGCCGAACGAGACCACCCGGCCGCGCGCGTCAAGGATCGGGAAGATGATCCGGTCGCGGAACCGGTCGTAGGGGGCGCCGCCCTCCTCCGGGGCGATCAGCAGACCCGCCTCCACCAGCTCCGCGGGCCGCGCCCCCTTGGCGACGAGGTAGTCCTTCAGCGCCGTGCGGCCGGCGGGCGAGAAGCCCAGGCGGAAGCGGGCCCAGTCCTTTTCCGGCAGGCCGCGCTTCTCTAGATAGGCGCGGGCCTCGCGCCCGGCGGGTCGCTTCAGCTCCGATTCGAACCACTGGCAGGCGGTCTCAAGCCAGTCGAGCAGGCTCTGGCGGGTCTTCTCCTGCTCGGCGGCGCGCGGATCGACCGCCGGCAGCGGCACGCCCGCCTCGGCGGCCAGCCGCTCGACCGCCTCGACGAACGACAGCCGCTCGGTCTCCTGCAGGAAGCTGATCAGGTCGCCGGTCTTGCCCGAGGAGAAGTCGAAGAACTGGCCCTTGTCGTCGTTGACGTAGAAGGAGGGCGTCTTCTCCTTGGTGAAGGGCGACAGGCCGACGTACTCGCGGCCCTGCTTCCGGAGCTTGACCGTGCGGCCGATCACGTCGCTGGGCCGCAGCCGCGACTTGATCTCGTCGAGGAAATGTTCGTCGAAGCGCAAGGCGGCGGGCCCCCAGGGCGATCATCTTGCGCCCGCCCGGCGCACCTCGGCAATGCGACGCCGCGCTCGCCCCCGCGGCGCGCGGCCGCTACAACGAAAAGAAAAAGACGGCAGGAGCGATGGAGAAGGTCCGGGTCGAGGTTCGGGGGCCGGTGCGCGAGGTGACGCTGGCGCGCCCCGAGAAGCGCAACGCGCTGGACGCCGAGATGCTGGAAGGGCTCAAGGCGGCGTTCGCGCAGCCGCCCTCGCCCGCCGAGCGCGCCGCGGTGATCCGGGCGGAGGGGCCCGCCTTCTGCGCCGGCCTGGACCTGCGCGAGCGCGGCGGCGGCGGGCTGGCCTCGGGCGGGATCGAAGAGATGCTGCACGCGATCGAGCTCTACCCCCTGCCGGTCACAGCCGTGGTGCAGGGCGATGCGATCGCCGGCGGCAACGAGCTGGCGCTGCACTGCGACTTCGTGGTCGCGAGCGAGACGGCGCGGTTCGGCATGAGCCTCGCCAGGATCGGGCTGGCGCCCTCCTGGTTCCTGGCCAAGAAGCTGCTGGAGGTGGCGGGGCCGGTGGGCGCCCGCGAGATGCTGCTGCTGGGCGATCTGCTGCCCGCGCGGCGGATGGCCGAGCTCGGACTGATCCACCGGGCGGTTCCCGCCGCGGAGCTGGAGGCGGCCGCCGCGGCCGTCATCGGGCGGCTGGCGGCGAACGCGCCCCTGTCGCTCCGGGCGATGAAGGCGCTGCTGGTCCGGGCCATGGCGTTCCGCGACGCGATCCCGCACGACGACGTCGACGCGCTGGTCACCGCCGCTTCGCGCAGCGCCGATGCGCGCGAGGGCATGGCGGCGATGCTGGAGAAGCGCCTGCCGCGGTTCGAGGGGCGGTGATGGGGGTTCGCCTGGAGAAGCCCTGGCGGCCGCTCACGCCCGAGGCGATCGCCGCCCTGCCGGCGGAGCTCGGGGTGTTCCAGCTGGGCGATGCGGCGGGCGCGGTGGTCCGCATCGGCTACGCCGGCGGGCGCACCCTGTTCGGGCTGCGCAGCGAGCTCGAGGCGGCGCTGGCGAAGCAGGAGGCGACCAAGTTCCGGACCGAGGTCACCGCGCAGTACATGAGCCGCTACGAGGAGCTGCTGATGGTCCACAAGGCCGATCACGGCCAGCTGCCGCCCGGCAACGCCGCCGACGTGCGCCGGCGGCTCGGCCGGCTCCGTCCCGGATAGGAGGCGCGCATGGACTTCGAGCCGAGCGAAGAGCAGGCGCTCATCGTCGACCAGGTCCGCCGGTTCGTCCGCGAGGAGGTCTGGCCGCTGGAGGCGAAGCTCGATCCGGACGCCTCGCACGTGGAGCCCGAGGACCACGCCCGCCTGGTCGAGAAGACCCGCGCCATGGGCCTCTACGGGCTGGGCATCCCCCCGGAGTTCGGCGGCCCGGACGTCGACATCGTGACGCAGACGCTGATCGCCATCGAGACGGCGCAACACCGGGCGGGGCTCTACTCCCCCTGCTACGGCGCGTTCGGCGGCGCGGGCCTCGCCCAGCTCTACGAGGCCAACGAGGACCAAAAGGAGCGCTACCTGTTCCCCATGCTGCGCGGCGAGAAGCGCGGCTTCTTCGGCCTGACCGAGCCCTCCGGCGGCTCCGATCCGGCGCGCGCCATCCGCACCAAGGCGGTGCGCGACGGCGACGCGTGGGTGATCACCGGGTCGAAGATCTTCATTTCCGGGGCGGACGGGGCCGACTTCGGGATCGTGTTCGCACGGACCGACGCCGAGAAGGGCCGCGGCGGCATCACCTGCTTCATCGTCGATGCGGACACGCCGGGGTTCTACGTCCGGCGCGTGGTGCACACGCTGCGCTCCGGCCACTATGGCACCGAGCTGCAGTTCGAGGACGCGCGCGTGCCGCACGCCAACGTGCTGGGCGAGGTGAACCGCGGCTTCGCGATCGCCAACGATCGGCTGACCCGCCAGCGCATCCCCTATGCGGCCGGGTGCCTGGGCGTCGCCGTCCGCGCCCAGGAGATGGCGATCGACTACGCCAAACAGCGCGAGACCTTCGGCGCGGCGCTCTCCACCCGCCAGGCGATCCAGTGGATGGTTGTCGACAACGAGATCGACATCCGCACCGCGCGCTGGGCGATCCTGGCGGCGGCCTGCAAGGCGGCGAGGGGCGAGCCGTTCCGCACCGAGGCGGCGATGGCCAAGCTGCTGGCGAGCGAAGGGGCGAGCCGCGTGGTCGACCGCGCGATCCAGATCCACGGCGGCTATGGGGTGACCAAGGACCTGCCGCTGGAGCGCTGGTACCGCGAGATGCGCATCCGCCGGATCGGCGAGGGCCCGAGCGAGGTGCAGCGCATCGTGATGGCGCGCGACCTGTTCGACCAGGCGCTCTACTGATGGCGACGCGGCCCCCGCCCCTCGCCGGCATCACGGTCCTCGACTTCGGCCAGGTCTATCAGGGGCCCTACGCCGGCCTGCTGCTCGCCAAGGCCGGCGCCGACGTGATCAAGATCGAGCCGCCCCGCGGCGAGCCGCTGCGGGTGCGCGAGGCGGTGGGCGGCGGCGCCTCGCTGCCGCTCGCCATGCTGAACTCCAACAAGCGGACGATCACGCTGAACCTCAAGAGCCCGCGCGGCGTGGCGCTGCTCAAGGAGATGGTCGTGAAGGCCGACGTGCTGCTCGAGAACTTCGCGCCGGGCGTGATGGACCGGCTCGGCGTGGGCGCCGAGGCGCTGATGGCGATAAACCCCCGGCTGATCTACGCCTCGGCGACGGGCTACGGCCTCTCGGGACCGGAGCGGGACAACCTGGCCATGGACATCACCATCCAGGCCGCCTCGGGGGCGATCAGCGTCACCGGCTTCCCGGACGGGCCGCCGGTGAAGGCCGGGCCGGCGATCGCCGACTTCCTGTCCGGCACCCACCTCTATGGCGCGATCGCCACCGCCCTCTTCGAGCGCGAGCGCACCGGCCGCGGGCGCCTGGTCGAGGTGGCGATGATCGAGACGATGTTCCCGACGCTGGCCTCCAACCTTGGCATGATCCACAACAATCCCGACCGGCCGCTCGGCCGCACCGGCAACCGCCACGGCGGCCTCGCGGTCAGCCCCTACAACGTCTACGCCTGCCGCGACGGCTGGTTCGCGATCATCTGCAACAACGACGACCACTGGGCGGCGCTGCTGCGCGCCATGGGCCGCGAGGACCTCGCCGGCGACGCGCGGTTCGCCACCAATGCGGCGCGGGTCGAGCACATGGCCGAGACCGACGCGGTGGTGGAAGCCTGGGCGGCGGGGCTGACCCGCGCGGAGATCTTCGCCGCCACCGGCCGGCACAAGGTCCCCTCCGCCCCGGTGCGCGACCTGCACGAGGTGCTCGCCAACGCGCACATGCAGGGCCGCGGAATGCTGGAGACGATCGACCACCCGAGCCTCGGGCGCATCACCGTGCCGAACAGCCCCTTGCGCTATCACGGCACGCCGCAGACCCCGGCCCAGCCGAGCCACGCCATCGGCGCGGACAATGCGGAGGTCTATCGCCAGCTCCTCGGCCTCGACGCTGCGGCGGTCGAGGCGCTGAAGGCGCAAGGCGCGATCTGAGTGACAAACCCCTCGACGCCACCGCTCCACGCCAAGCGCAGCGCGGCATTGCCGCATCGCCCCTGCGCGGTGGTCTTCGACATGGACGGCCTGCTGTTCGACACCGAAGCGCTCTGGCAGGAGGCGCTTCTTTCCGCCGCCGACGAAGCGGGGCACGAGGTCACGGAGGAGATCTACCGCCAGTCGATCGGCGTGCGGCGGTCGCAGTGCAGGGGTCTGTTCCTGTCGCACTTCGGCGAGGACTTCCCGTTCGACGACTTCCACGCGAGCTGGTCGCGCCATTTCTGGCTGATCGCCGAACATAAGCTGGCCCTGAAGCCGGGAGCGCTGGAACTGCTGGACATCCTGGACGAGGTCCGGCTGCCGCGCGCGATCGCCACCTCGTCGTCTCGCACGACCGTCGAGCGTCACCTGACCGCGCACGGCCTGATGGATCGTTTCGACGCGATCGTCTGCCGCGGCGACTACGAGAACGGCAAGCCCGCGCCCGATCCATTCCTGAAGGCCGCCGAACGCCTGGGGGTCGAGCCGCGGTCGTGTCTGGCCCTGGAAGACTCGCACATCGGCGTCCGCTCGGCGGCGGCGGCCGGCATGATGACCATCATGGCGCCCGATCTGCTCGAGCCGACCGAGGAGATCGGCGCGCTCTGCGTCCTTGTCGTGCGCGATCTGCATGAAGTGCGTGACCTGGTTCTGGCGTGCGTGCGATGAGCCCCCATCCGTCGGCGTCCCGGCCCCCTGCGCCGCCGCCGCAGGCAGGCTTGATTTGAACTTGCGGGCCGAAGGCGCCATGTTCGCGCCCGTGAAGCGCCAGCGTTTCAAGGGGGTCGGCGCATGATCATGTGGGTTCGAGTGGTTGGCGCGCTGGTCCTGACCTGGGCCGCGCTCGGCTGTCTCGACTACTTGGGCGTCACTGCGCTCCTCGGCGGGCGCTCGGGGGACGACGTGCACAACCCCGTCCAACAGCAGACCTGGGCGCGCGACCTGTTCTGGTTCGCGATCTTCGCCGTGGTCATGGCGACCTCGCTCTTGGCCGCCGCGCGCCGCGGCGCGGTGCAACTGAAGCGGGCGCTGGCGAAGAGCTAGGCGGCCGGGCCCGGCGGAAGTTCCGCGGCCGGCCGCCTGGACGCTTCAACCTATTGCTGACTGACGCCAGCCGAGCCTGAGGCCGAGGCCCCGGCTTGCACGCTCGCGTGCGTCCCGCCGGCGTTGGCCTTGGCGTCGCCGGATCCGGAGCCCGACCCCGCCGCATGGGCCGAGCGGGAGGCGCCGCCCGCCTGCGCCGAGCCCTGGGCCGATCCGGCGCCGGATGCGCTCACAGGAGCTGCGGACGCTGCGCCGGCCGCCTGGCCCTGCGCCTGGGCGGTCGTCGAGGCGGCGAGTCCCTGAGCGGTCGCGGCCGCGCCGCCCGCGGCGCCCTCCGCCTGGCCGGCGGCCGAATGCGCGGCCCGCGCCGCGCGCCGGGCGGCTCTTGTGCTGCGCGTGCGCGCGGCGTCGACCGTGTCGCGCGCCGTGGAGTCCACGCCGAGCCGGGCATCGCCCGAGAGACCGCCGGCGAGGCTTCCGCCGAGCCCTCCCGCCGCGCCGCCGAGCCCGCCGCCCAAGCCGCCAGCCAGGCCGCCGCCGATCGCGCCGCCGCCGCCCAGCAGCTGGGCCTGCGCGGTGGTGGCCAGGAGAAGGCCGCCCGCCGCGGCGAGGGAGAGGATAGCCAGTCGATTCCGCATCTTGCGTGCTCCACGTCTGCGATGACGATCGCCCCGCCCGAGAGCCCCAACGTCTCGCAGGCCAAGCTTCATCCAAGCGGCGGAAGGTTTCGGCGTTCGCCGAACGCCTGGGATTCAGGCGTGAGCGGCGAACTCGGCGACCGGGTCGCCGGCGAGGCGGGAGTGGTACATCACCCGCGGCTCGCGCATGTCCCACGGGCAGGCGCGGTGCATCAGGCAGCGGTTGTCCCAGACGATGGCGTCGCCGGGACTCCAGTGGTGATGCCACACCCGCGGCGGCTGGGCGGCGAAGGCGACGAGGTCCTCGATCAGGCGCTCGGACTCCTCGGGCGCGAGCCCCGGGATCCCATAGGCGTGGCGGCCGACGTTGAGCGACTTGCGCCCGGTCTCCGGATGGGTTTTCACCAGCGGCCGAAGCGGCGGGTCCTTCACCTGGAAGCCGTAGCCGGAATAGGCGCTGCCTTCGCTGTGCTGATGGCCGAGCTTGGCCTGGCTGTAATGCAGCGAGTGGTAGGCCGAGAGGTCCGCGATCCTGGACCTGGTCGCCTCGTCCAGGGCGTCGTAGGCGGCGCGCATGTCGGCGAAGCCGGTCTCGCCGCCTTCGGCCGGCACGACGTGGGCGGTGAAGACCGCGCCCTTGGCCTGCACCGGCATGTAGGTGGAATCGCAGTGCCAGCCCATGTTGCCCTTCAGCACCTTGATCACGTCGTCGCTGTCGTCGTCGGCGCGGAGGGACCCGTCGGCGCGCACGTTGGAGATCGGCGCGAGGTCGAACTCCAGGGCCCCGAACCGGCGGGCGAAGGCGACCTGTTGCTGGGTCGTCAGATGCTGGCCCGGGAAGATCAAGAGCGCGTAGTCGAGCCAGGTCTCGTAGAGCACGGCGAAGTCGGCGTCGGAGAGGGCGGCGAGCCTCAGGCCGGTGACCACCGCGCCGAAGGTGGCGGGCAAGGGTTCGACATCGAAGGGCCGGGTCATCGGGGCATTATGAACCACGGAAAATCCGGAAGACACGGAAGGATTTGAAACCGCAGAAAACGCAGAAAGGCGCAGAACGCTTGTTGATCGCGCCTTGGGCGCGATCGGCGTGCTTGAGCTCGCTCCGTCGATCCTGCGTCCTTCTGCGTATTCTGCGGTTTCTTACGACTTGTAGCTCACGGCCATGCCGGCGCGGACGTCCTGCTGCACGCCGTACTGCGGGAAGGGGTAGCGGAAGCCGTTCTTGGCGAGCGCGCGCATGCCGTCGATGGCCTTCTGCAGGTGCTCGGGCGGGGTCGCCATCAGCATCTCCTCGTCGAGCACGCCGCCGTAGCGGCGCTCGGCGAAACAGGGGATGGAGAGGCTGGGCTCGCGCCTGGTGAGCGCCCGGCCCCAGCTGTCGGCGCAGGCGCTCTCGCCGACCACGCTGAAGTCGAAGCGCTTGTAGCCGGCCCACTGCAGGCCGTTGATGAAGTAGATCATCGCGCCGGGAGTGGCGTAGAAGAGCGCGATGTCCGGATCGCCGAGCTTGCCCGAAGCGAGCGGGCCCACCGCCAGCGCCTGGTAGCGGCCGTCCGGGACGCAATTCATCGCGGCCTGGTGCGCGGCGGCGTCCTCGAGCGTCGAGAACCAGACGCCGGTCATGTGCTCGCCCGACTTCCACGCATCGGTCTTGGCCGACCCGAGGCCCACCACCGCACGGCACTGCGCGCCCACCAGATCCTCCGCTGTGATCCCGACGGTCCAGCCGAGGCGGGACGCCTGGCCGACCACCTGGTCCAGCGTATGGACGTGCTGCGGCCGGCGGATGCGCGGGATCGCCTCCATCTCCGCAGCGTCCTCGTAGAGCTTCATGCCGAACGGGATCGAGCGCAGCTTCAGGAGCTGTTCGAGGTCGGCCGTGAGCGCGGGCCAGTCGGTGCTCATGCGGCGAACCCCTCGCGCAGGAAGGCTTCGGCGAAGCCGCAGTGCATGGCGACGCCGCGCGGCATGACCCGCTCGTCGAGCACCATGCGGTTGGAGTGCAGGGCGCAGCAGGCGCGGAAGTCGCCGCCCTCGGGCGTCGCGCCGAGGAAGACCATGGCGCCGGGGACCTTCTGCAGGACGTAGGCGAAGTCCTCGGCCCCCATGACCGGCGCCGGCATGGTGCGCCAGGCGGCCTCGCCGTACAGATCCTGGGCGACGCGTTCGGCGAGATCCACGGCCCGGGCGTCGGAGACCGTCACCGGGAATCCCGGGAAGAGCTTCAGTTCGGCCTCGGCCCTGTGGGCCGCGGCGATGTGCCGGGCGAGGCGCTGCAGGCCGTCATGGGCGAGCTTGCGCGAGTGCTCCGAGAACGAGCGGATCGTGCCCTCGATCTCCGCCGTCTCGGGGATGACGTTGTTGGTCGTGCCGGCGGTGATGCGGGCGACGGTGACGACCACCGGATCGAACGCCGGGATGGTGCGGGTGACCATCGCCTGGACGGCGCCCACGATCTCGCAGGCGATCGGGATCGGATCGAGCGCCGCGTGCGGCTGGGAGGCGTGGCCGCCCTGCCCCTTCACATGGATCTCGAAGCGGTCGGCGGCGGCCATGAGGGGACCGGCGCGCCCGGCTATGATCCCGGTCGGCACGTTGGGCGTGATGTGGATCGCGAAGGCGGCGTCGGGCAGCGGATCGATCAGGCCGTCGTCCAGCATGTGGCGGGCGCCGTGGTGGCCCTCCTCGCCCGGCTGGAACATGAACATCACCGTGCCGGCGAGCTCCTCGCGCCGCTCGCAGAGCACCCGCGCGGCGCCGGCCAGCATGGCGACGTGGGTGTCGTGGCCGCAGGCGTGCATGGCGCCCTCGACCCTGGAGGTGAACCCGAGCCCGGTCTCCTCATGGAGCGGCAGGGCGTCCATGTCGCCGCGCAGCAGCACCGTGCGCCCGTTGGCGGGGCCGCGCAGGATGGCGACGAAGCCGGTGGTGGCCCCGCCCTCGCGGATCTCCAGCGGCAGCCCCTGCAGCGCCTGCTTGGCCTTGGCGGTGGTGAGCGGGGTCTTCAGGCCGAGCTCCGGCTCCTCGTGGATCGACCGCCGCAGGGCGATGAGCTCGGGCAGCAGGGCCTCGCCGGCCTCGCACCAGCGTGCGGAGGGGGTCATCACGGTCATCGGGCGGGCTCCTTGCGGCGAGAGGCCCAGGTTGGCGCGCCTTCGCCACCGCGCGCAACCGCCGACGTAGCGTCAGCCTCGGCTTCGCGGGCGAGCGGGCGTAGGCTCGGGCGAAAAGCCGGAGGTCATCGCCATGCCAGCGCTGCAACACCTGCCCGCCGATGCGCCCGCCGAGGCGATCACCGCCGTGCTGCAGCGCGACGGCGCGCTGATCCTCGACGACATGCTGCCCGCGGCCGAGGCCGACGCCGTCGCCGCCGAGCTCCGCCCCTACGTGGAGGCGACCAAGCCGGGGCGCGACCTGTTCTCCGGGCTCAAGACCACCCGGACCGGCGCCCTGGTCGCCCGCTCGCCGCTCTGCCGCAAGCTGATCCTCGATCCGCGGGTGCGGGCGATCTGCGATGCGGTGCTGCTGCCCAATTGCCAGCGCTACCAGCTGCACCTGACGCAGCTGATCCGCATCATGCCCGGGCAGCCGGCGCAGGCGATCCACCGCGACCGCTGGGCGTGGGGCAAGCACATGCAGGCGATCGAGCCGCAGCTCAACACGATCTGGGCGCTGACCGACTTCACGGCCGCGAACGGCGCGACCCAGGTGGTCCCGGGCTCGGTCGCCTGGCCAGACGAGCGGGTCGCCGAACCCGGCGAGATCGCCCGCGCCGAGATGCGCCGCGGCTCGGTGCTGGTCTACACCGGCAGCGTGTTCCATGGCGGCGGGCCCAACGACAGCGACGGCGACCGCTGGGGTCTCAACATCACCTACGCCCTGGGCTGGCTGCGGCAGGAGGAGAACCAGTACCTCAGCTGCCCGCCGGAGATCGCCCGGACGCTCGAACCCGAGCTGCAGGCGCTGATCGGCTACGCCATGGCCTATTACGCGCTGGGCTACTACACCCCGCCCCTGCCGCCCGGCGAAGGGCCCGAGATCGTCCCGCCCGAGCACGCCCTGAGCGGCGCCGGCGAGGCGGACTCGACGCTGGGCTCGGCGGCGCTGCTGGAGGCGATCAGGGCCGAGCTGCGCGGCGCAAAGGAGCCGGCCGAGTAGGTCTAGCGCATCGCCACGTGGCCGAGCTTGTCGGGATTGCGCACCTCGTAGATCGCCGAGATGCGTCCATCGGCGTCGGTCTCGAACGACACGGTCTCGGGATCCCCGCCGGCGAGACGCAGGACGACTCCCGGCGCGCCGTTGATGCGGGCAAGCTCGATCCGCTCGACCTCCGGCACGCCGCCGCGCCACCTCAGCCCCTGGAGCAGGCGGATGATGTCCTCGCGGCCGACCAGGACCCGCAGCGCGGCCTTCCGCTTGCCGCCGCCATCGGTGACCATCACGGCATCCTCGGCCAGCAGGGCTGAGAGCTGCGCGACATCCGCCGTCGCCGCGGCGGCCATGAAGGCGGCGGCGAGCTCGGCGGCCTTGTCCGGGCGGATCGAGAAGCGCGGCCGGGCCTCCTGCACGTGCGCGCGGGCCCGGGCGGCGAGCTGGCGGACGGCGGGCTCCGATCGGTCCAGGGTCTCGGCGACGGCGGCGTAGTCCTCGTCGAAGACGTCGTGCAGCAGAAAGACGGCGCGCTCCAGCGGCGACAGGCGCTCCAGGGCCAGCAGGAAGGCGACCGACACGTCCTCCGCCCGCTCGACGGGATCGGCGTCGAGCGGCTCGATCAGCGGCTCCGGCAGCCAGGGGCCGCGGTAGGCCGCGCGGGCCGCCTTGGCCGCGCGCAGGCGGTCGATGCAGAGCCGGGTCGCGGCGCGCACCAGCCAGGCCGCGGGGTCGGCCACGTCCTGCGGCGCATGGGTCCAGCGCAGCCAGGCGTCCTGCACCGCATCCTCGGCCTCCGCAACGGAGCCCAGCATGCGGTAGGCGAGGCGCTTGAGGCGAGGCCGCTGGGCTTCGAAGAGCGCGGTGCGGTCCATGGGGCCAAGCCTACGCCGCGATCGCCAGATGCGCGACCGGAGCCGGTTCGCCGGCCACCACCACCCGGGAGCAAGCCTTGCCGTGACCAAGCGCGTACTTCAGCGTCGGGTACATGCGCGCCGTGGTCAGCGCCATGGCGACGGCGACCAGGCCCTTCCCGCCCCAGCGGCGGAGGATCTCGTCACGGAGCGGATCGCAGGCGGCCATGTCGCGGGCGAGGCTGGCGCGGGCGAAACGCCAGGCGAGCGCGGCCTCGGCGCCCATGGCGGCCTCGTCGCCCGCCAGGACGGCGCGCAGCACATCCGGCGAGACGCCGTTCGCCTCGGCGATCTGGACCCCGATCTGGGTGCAGGGGCCGCAGTCCTCGGCCAACGTGCCGGCGATGCCGGCAGCCGCCAGCGCGGCGGCCGGCGCGGCCTTGCGCTCGACGAGCCCGGAGACGAAGGCGAACTTCAGGAGCGTGGCGGGCGAGGCGTCCAGCACCTCGCGCATATAGGAGGCGTCGTAGTTCCAGCTCCGCTCGAAGCGGTCGATCCAGCGCCTAAGCAGCGACTTCAGCATGGGGAGACTCCTTGGAGATCGGGCGAACGGCGAGCCACAGGGCGAGCGCGGCCGGCAGGTAGACGCCGCCTGCGTCGCGCAGCACGTCGGCGAACGGGTGGGTCCCGCAGACGGCGTCGTAGACGTGGACGGCGGCGTGCAGGGTCAGGAAGCCGGCGGCGGCGGCCAGGCCCGACCAGGCCTCCTGCGGCCATGCGGCGTAGGCGCTGAGGGCGCCGCCGGCGACCAGATAGGCCGCGCCGATGTCGCGCACGAAGTGCGGGTTGTAGGGCCCGGTGGCGGTCACGCCGGGCACGGCGCCGTACCACCAGAGGCCGGCGAACAGCATCGCGAGGCCGTTCACGGCCAGGATCAAGCCAAGCGCGCCTGCGATCGTCCGGGCCATCCGTCCGCCTCCTGTTCGGTTCTGAGGCAAGGACGGGGAAGCAGAGGAGGTTGTGACATTTCCCGCCAGCCCCTCCTCTTCAGGAGAGGAGGCGCGCATTTCCGTGAAATCGGTGTGATCCGTGGTTCCCTACTTCAGGCGGCGCAGGGGGCGTGCGGCTTCACGACGCGCTCGGTCGAAGCCGGGAAGCGGGCGAGCATCGCGGGCGGACGGATCGGGCGCGGGACGAAGGCGCCGCCGCAGTTCGGGCAGCGGCCGCCCAGGCGGGTGTCCACGCAGTCGGCGCAGAAGGTGCACTCGAAGGTGCAGATGCGCGCCTGATCGCTCTCCGGCGGCAGGTCGCGGTCGCAGCATTCGCAGTTAGGTCTGAGCGCCAGCATGGGCGGACTTGGCCAGAGCGCGGCCGGCGACGCAAGGACGCGCATCCCTCGCTTGCAGCCGCCCGCGATTGACCGGCGCGGGCCGGGCCACTACGTACGCGGCCGTTTGCCCGCCCGGTGGATCGGCGGGCCGATTTCCCGCATCCTGCCCCGCGGAAAAGGAGTCCTTCATGAGCCGCGACCTCCTGCCCGGCGCGACCGGCGTCCTGGCGATCGCCGACGGGACCGTGCTGCAGGGCATCGGCGTGGGCGCGGTCGGCGAGGCGGTGGGCGAGGTCTGCTTCAACACCGCCATGTCGGGCTACCAGGAGATCCTCACCGATCCCTCCTACATGGCCCAGATCGTCACCTTCACCTTCCCCCACGTCGGCAACGTCGGCGCCAATGTGGAGGACGTGGAGCAGGTCTCGGGCTCGGCGACGACGGCGGCCAGGGCCGCGATCTTCCGCGACGTCCCCACCCGCCCGGCGAACTGGCGAGCGGAGGCGGACCTGGAGACCTGGATGGCGCGGCGCGGCGTCATCGGGCTGGCCGGGGTCGACACCCGCGCGCTGACCAAGCGCATCCGCGAGCACGGAATGCCGCACGGGGTGGTCGCGCATCACCCGGAAGGCAAGTTCGACCTCGAGGCGCTGATCGCCCGGGCGCGGGCCTGGTCCGGCCTGGTCGGCCTCGACCTCGCCAAGGACGCGAGCTGCCTGCAGCCGTTCGTGTGGGACGAGGGCCTGTGGGCGTGGGGCGAAGGCTACGCGAAGCCTGCCGCCAAGCCCAAGTACGAGGTGGTGGTCGTCGACTACGGCGTGAAACGCAACATCCTGCGCGCGCTGACCTCGATCGGCGCCCGCGCGACGGTGGTGCCGGCCAACACCACCGCCGAGGCGATCCTGGCGCGCAAGCCCGACGGCGTGCTGCTCTCGAACGGGCCGGGCGATCCGGCGGCCACCGGCGAGTACGCGGTGCCCGAAATCAGGAAGCTGGTGGAGAGCGGCACGCCGGTGTTCGGCATCTGCCTCGGCCACCAGATGCTGTCGCTGGCGCTGGGCGCCAAGACCGTGAAGATGGAGCAGGGCCACCACGGGGCGAACCATCCGGTGAAGGACCTGACCACCGGCAAGGTGGAGATCGTCTCGATGAACCACGGCTTCACCGTGGACCGCGACACCCTGCCCGGCCCCGTGGTCGAGACGCACGTCTCGCTGTTCGACGGCACCAACGCCGGCATCGCGCTCACCGACCGGCCGGTGTTCTCGGTGCAGCACCACCCGGAGGCCTCGCCGGGCCCCACCGATTCGCTCTACCTCTTCGACCGCTTCGCCGGCCTGATGGACCAGGCGAAGTAACCGCAGAAAACGCAGACGCTCGCAGAAGAAGGGCGGCCGAGCGGCCGGCCTTTGGTTTGGAACCACGGATTTCACGGATTCTCACGGATCGCGGCTGAAGCGCCCCCCCGCGGGATCGGGAAACGAAGCGCCGCGGGCGATCCGCCCATCCGTGCCAAGCCGTGGGCTCGCTTCGGCGCCTCTCTGCGTCTTCTGCGGTTCGCCTTACGGCATCAGAACGGCGTCGACGACGTGGATCACGCCGTTCGACTGGTTGACGTTCGGGATGGTGACGCGGGCCATGCCGCCCTTGGCGTCGGTGAGCCAGACCGCGCCGTTCCTGGCGCTGACCTTGAGCGGCTCGCCCTCGACGGTGGTGAGGCTCCCGCCCATGCGGGCCCTGGCCATCAGGTCGGCGGAGGACATGCGGCCCGCCACCACGTGGTAGGTCAGGATCTTGGCGAGCGTCGCCTTGTTCTCGGGCTTCACCAGACTGTCGACCGTGCCGGGCGGCAGCTTGCCGAAGGCGGCGTTGGTCGGCGCGAAGACGGTGAACGGCCCCGGCCCGGAGAGGGTGTCGACCAGGCCCGCGGCCTTCACGGCGGCGACCAGGGTGGTGTGATCCTTCGAGTTCACCGCGTTCTGGATGATGGTCTTCGACGGATACATGGCGGCGCCGCCCACCATGACGGTGTGCTCCTTGCCGCCCATCATGTGGGCGGCGCTCATCCGGGCCGAGGCCATGCCGCCGGCGGCGAGGGCCAGCGCAGCGCCCGCGAGCGCCGCCGAAACGATCTTACGCATTGTGGTCTTCCTTCGATTTCCCATCGCCCCCGTATCGGCGATGGCGAAGGTACGGCCGCGCGGCGGGCGCGGATGCAGCCCCGCTCAGACCTGCGCGAGCTTGCCGACCGCGGCGATCGGGCCGGAGGGGGCGTCCTTCTTCGGCGATCCGCCGGGCGGCTCGATCGAGACGGCGAGCGTCGCGCCAGGCTGCAGCATGGGAGCCATCTTGCCGGGCATGGGCATGGCCTTCGATGTCCCCGGCGTGATGAGGCCGAGCGGATGCGGCTTGCCGTCGGCCGGAATGACCCAGAGCTCGTGGACGTGGCGGGGGTCGCCGCCGGGCGGCGCCAGCGAGGTGACGATCAGCGCCTTGCGCACCGGATCGTAGGCGGCGATGAACATCGGCTGGCCCGAGGCCTGGCTGGTCAGGCTGGCGTTGAGCAGCGGCGCGGCCTGGCGCGGCGGCGCCTGGATCACGACCGGCGGCCGGTTGGCCAGGAACACGCTCACCGCCAGGCTCGCCGCGGCGAGGCCGAGGGCGCCTGCGGTGATGCCGCGCCAGACGCGGAGCGCGCGGTTGTCGTTGGCCGGCAGCGCGCGCTCGATACGCGACCAGGCGTCCGGCGGCGGCGGGACCTCGGCGATGCCGCCGAGCAGCGGTGAGAGCCGCTCGCGCCAGGCCGCCACCAGGGCGGCGAAGGCCGGATCGCGCGCCATGCGCGCCTCGGCCGCCGCGCGCTCGAGCCCCGAGAGCACGCCCAGTGCATGCTCGGCCGCCAGGGCTTCGGTCTCGGAGAGGTCGGGGCCTTCGCTCATCGCTCCAGGCACCCCTTGAGCCTGGCGAGGCCGCGGCGGATCCAGCTCTTCACCGTGCCCAGCGGCGCATCCATCCGGCGGGCCAGCGCCTCGTAGGTCACGCCCTCGAAAAAGGCGGTGCGGATCACCGCCTGGGTGCGGGCGTCGAGCTCGCCGAGGCAGCCGTTCAGACGCGCCGCGTCGTCGGCGGCCGCCAGCAGCGCCTCGGCGCTCACGGCGCCCTCGTCGGCGATCTCCAGGTCCTCCGCGGGTTCGGCGCGGGCGAGCGGCCCGCGGGCGCGCAGCCGGTCGATCGCCCGGTTGCGGGCGATGGCCGCGACCCAGGTCATGACGCTGGCGCGGCCCGCATCGAAGCGGTCGGCGCGGCGCCAGACGGTGACATAGACCTCCTGCAGCACGTCCTCGGCGTCCTCACGATCGGAGAGGATACGTAAGGCGACGCCGAAAAGCTTCGCGGATGTCGCCGCGTAGAGCTGGCGCAGCGCCGCGCGGTCGCCGGCGGCGATCCGCGCCATCAGCGGGGCGAGCGCGTCGGCGGTGACAGCTGGAGCCAAGGTCGTCCCGTCCGGATCCGTGCAGCCAAGCTGCCCCGCGCGCCGCCTCGCGGCAAGCGCCGGGCGCTCGCTGATACGATCGCGGGCTCGCTGCGGACGCCTAGGGGGACTGGCGCACGACGTTGGAGACGCCGGGCGGGGTCTGGTCGAGGGCGATCAGGCGGGCGGGGCCCGGCCCCAGCGCCTCGGCCTTGTGCCACTGGTCCACCGGATCGACGCTCATGTCGCCGGCCTTGAGCTCGTAGCTCTCGCCGGTCGCGAGATTGGTGACCTTCACCTGTCCCGAGAGCACATAGACGTAGCGCGGATAGGGATGCTTGTGCGGCGCGATCTGGCCGTGCGGCGGCACCGTCGTCTCGGAGACCGTGACCTGCAGCGGGCCGGCCGGGGCGACGATCGGCTGTCCCGCGCTGGTGGCGGACAACGTCTTCAGGGTCGTGGTGATGGGCGCGGGCGGCGTCTGGGCCGCGGCCGAGCCGGCGAGCGCCAGGGCGGCGAAGAAGGGGAGGGTTCGGATCATGCGCCCAGCCTGGCGCCGCGCGGCCGACGATGAAAGCTCTAGGCGGCCTTGTGCTTGAGCGGGCGCTTGGC
This sequence comes from Phenylobacterium sp., assembly GCF_025934275.1. Lineage (GTDB taxonomy): Bacteria > Pseudomonadota > Alphaproteobacteria > Caulobacterales > Caulobacteraceae > Phenylobacterium. The sequence goes on along the minus strand of NZ_JAICYI010000031.1, from coordinate 18,824 downwards.
GGCGCGCTTGGCCTGGGCGGCGGCGAGCCGGCGGGCGCGGCGCTCGGCGGCCGCCTCCTCGAGCGTCGGGATCAGGTCGCAAGCCGCGGCCCGCTGCTTCTCATCGCCGGCGTCCTTCAGGCGCCGCGCGTTGGCCAGGAGGTTGACCACGTCCTCATCGCTCATGGTGGGGATCTTTTCGATGAGGGTCATGGGGTCTCCTCGGACATCGTTCGCGACCGGCGGCAGCCCCGCTCAGCCTCAGTTAACAATATGGCTGAGCGGCGATTTGGTTGCGGCGCAGCAGAGGTTTTTTGCGGCTCGCCGCGTGGCCCATGCCGCGGAAGTTGGTAGGTTTTCCGGCGAGTCCAGGGAGGGGCGGATGGCGAAGAAGCCGGCGAAGGCGGCGCCCGAGAAGCGCTCCGCGGTGCAGGCGCAGGCGGCCTGCGCCTGCGGGGCCGTGCGGCTGGAGATCGACGTGCCGGCGGTGTGGGCCTGGCACGACCATTCGGCCGAAAGCCGCCGGGCCCACGGCTGCGCCTACGCGACCTATGTGGGCAGCTGGAAGAGCCGGTTCCGCATCCTGCAGGGCAAGGCGCACATCACCCGCTACGAGGACCCCGAACGGAAGACGGTCCGCAGCTTCTGCGCCCGCTGCGGCACGCCCCTGACCTACGAGCGGCCGCGCTCGCCCAAGATCGTCAACATCCCGCGCGGCATCTTCCGGAGCCGCACCGGCCGCGAGCCGCGCTACCACATGTATCTTCCGGAACAGGCCGACTGGACCTGGACCGGCGAAGCGCTGGCGCCCCTGAAGGGCTATCCCGGCGTGATGCGCGAACGGCCCCGCAAGAAGGCCCGGACGCTGGAGCCGCCGCTCGACGAGTTGCTCTAGTGCGCCTGCGCGATCACGCCGCTTGCGCGCGAAAGAGTCGCCCTCTAAGGGGACCGCTTAACCTGCAGTTCTGACCGGCGGCGCGCGCGTGAGTTTCGCGCGGTCGCCGCTTCGCGCGCGAGAGCTATGCCCAAACGCACCGATCTCTCCTCGATCCTGATCATCGGCGCGGGGCCCATCGTGATCGGCCAGGCCTGCGAGTTCGACTATTCCGGGGTGCAGGCCTGCAAGGCGCTCAGGGCCGAGGGCTACCGGATCGTGCTGGTGAACTCCAATCCGGCGACGATCATGACCGATCCGAACATCGCCGACGCCACCTACATCGAGCCGATCACGCCGGAGATGGTGGCCAAGATCATCGAGAAGGAGCGGCCGGACGCGCTGTTGCCGACCATGGGCGGGCAGACCGCGCTGAACACGGCCCTCGCGCTCGAGCGGATGGGCGTGCTGGAAAAGTTCAATGTTGAAATGATCGGCGCCCGAGCGGAGGTGATCGAGAAGGCGGAGGACCGCGAGAAGTTCCGCAACGCGATGGACGCGATCGGGCTGGAGAGCCCGAGGTCGAAGGCCGCGCATACGCTGGAGGAGGCCGAGGTCGCGCTGGAGCTGGTCGGCCTGCCGGCGATCATCCGGCCCTCGTTCACGCTCGCCGGCACCGGCGGCGGGATCGCCTACAACGTCGAGGAGTTCCGCGAGATCGTCGAGCGCGGCCTCGACCTTTCGCCATCCACCGAGGTGCTGATCGAGGAGAGCGTGCTGGGCTGGAAGGAGTTCGAGATGGAGGTCGTCCGCGACAAGGCGGACAACTGCATCATCGTCTGCTCCATCGAGAACGTCGACCCGATGGGCGTCCACACCGGCGATTCGATCACCGTGGCGCCGGCGCTGACCCTCACCGACAAGGAATACCAGCGCATGCGCACGGCCTCGATCCAGGTGCTGCGCGAGATCGGCGTGGAGACCGGCGGCTCCAACGTCCAGTTCGCGGTCAACCCTGCCGACGGCCGCATGGTGGTGATCGAGATGAACCCGCGCGTCAGCCGCTCCTCGGCGCTGGCCTCGAAGGCCACGGGCTTCCCGATCGCCAAGGTCGCGGCGCGCCTGGCGGTCGGCTACACCCTCGACGAACTGATGAACGACATCACCGGCGCGACGCCCGCCTCGTTCGAGCCCTCCATCGACTACGTGGTCACCAAGATCCCCCGCTTCGCCTTCGAGAAGTACCCAGGGGCGGAGCCGCTGCTTTCCACGTCGATGAAGTCGGTGGGCGAGGTGATGGCGATCGGCCGGACCTTCGCCGAGAGCCTGCAGAAGGCGCTGCGCGGGCTGGAGACCGGCCTGACCGGGCTGGACGAGGTGGTCATCGAGCCGGACGACCGGGAGGATGCGCCGCACACGGCGATCCTGCGTCAGCTCGGCAAGCCCACGCCGGACCGCATCCGGGTGATCGCCGAGGCGTTTCGCGCCGGGCTGACCTGCGACGAGATCCACGCCGCCTGTTCCTACGAGCCCTGGTTCCTGCGGCAGATCGAGGCGCTGGTGAAGGCGGAGGCGCAGATCCGCGACGACGGCCTGCCGACGCTGGCGGCGGAGTTCCGCCGGCTGAAGGCGCTGGGCTTCTCGGATGCGCGGCTCGCCAACCTGACCCGCACCACCGAGAAGGAAGTTCGCGAGCAGCGCCGCGGCCTGGGCGTCAGGCCCGTCTTCAAGCGCATCGACACCTGCGCCGGCGAGTTCCGCGCCGAGACGCCCTACATGTACTCGACCTACGAGACCGGGGCGTTGGGCCAGATCCCCGACGACGAGAGCGAGCCGTCGGACCGGAGGAAGGCGATCATCCTGGGCGGCGGGCCGAACCGCATCGGCCAGGGCATCGAGTTCGACTACTGCTGCTGCCATGCCGCCTTCGCGCTCGACGAGATCGGCGTCGAGTCGATCATGGTCAACTGCAACCCCGAGACCGTCTCCACCGACTACGACACCTCCGACCGCCTGTACTTCGAGCCGCTGACCGCCGAGGACGTGCTGGAGCTGATCGAGGTGGAGCGGAGCCGCGGCGAGCTCCTGGGCGTGATCGTGCAGTTCGGCGGCCAGACGCCGCTGAAGCTGGCCAAGCCGCTGGAGGACGCCGGCGTGCCGATCCTCGGCACCTCGCCCGACGCCATCGACCTTGCCGAGGATCGAGAGCGGTTCCAGAAGCTGCTCACGCGGCTGAAGATCGCCCAGCCGGTCAACGCCATCGCGCGCTCGCCCGAGGAGGCGTTCGAGGCGGCGCACCAGGTCGGCTATCCGGTGGTGATCCGCCCCTCGTACGTGCTCGGCGGCCGGGCGATGGAGATCGTCCGCGACGACGAGCAGCTCGACCGCTACATCCGCACGGCCGTGCAGGTCTCGGGGGACAGCCCCGTGCTGATCGACCAGTACCTCTCGCGGGCCACCGAGGTGGACGTGGACGCGCTGTGCGACGGCGAAACGGTGTTCGTGGCCGGCGTCATGGAACACATCGAGGAGGCGGGCGTGCACTCGGGCGATTCCGCCTGCTCGCTGCCGCCCTTCTCGCTGAAGGATGAGACGATCGCGGCGCTGAAGCGGCAAACCGAGGCGATGGCCCGGGCGCTCAAGGTGCGCGGGCTGATGAACGTGCAGTTCGCGATCGAGGAGCCGCAGAGCGAAAATCCGCGGATCTTCGTGCTGGAGGTCAATCCGCGCGCCAGCCGCACCGTGCCGTTCGTCGCCAAGACGGTGGGCCTGCCCATCGCCGCGATCGCCGCCAAGGTGATGGCCGGCAAGACCCTCGCAGGCTTCGGTCTGGTCGAAGCCAAGTTCGACCACATCGCGGTGAAGGAGGCGGTGTTCCCGTTCGCCCGCTTCGCCGGCGTCGACACCGTGCTGGGCCCGGAGATGCGCTCGACGGGTGAGGTGATGGGCCTCGACTGGGCGCGGCCCGGCGAGGGCCCGGGGCCGGCGTTCGCGCGGGCGTTCGCCAAGAGCCAGCTCGGCGGCGGCACGGCGCTGCCGACCGGCGGCTGCGTGTTCGTCTCGGTGAAGGATGCGGACAAGTCCTGGATCCTGGAGCCGACGCGTCTCCTGGCGGCGCACGGCTTCAAGGTGCTGGCGACCGGCGGCACGGCCAGATACCTGCGCGACGAGGGCGTCGAGGCGGAGTTCATCAAGAAGGTGCTGGAGGGGCGGCCGCACATCGTCGACGCGATGAAGAACGGCGAGGTGCAGCTGGTCTTCAACACCACCGAGGGCCGCCAGTCGCTGGTGGACAGCTTCGAGATCCGCCGGTCGGCGCTGATGATGAAGATCCCCTACTTCACCACCACCGCGGGCGCGTTGGCTGCGGCGCAGGCGATCGTGGCCACCGCCGAGGCTCCTCTGGAGGTGCGGCCGCTGCAGAGCTACGCGCAGGGAGCGCGGACCTGAGCGAGATCAACGCCGGCCCTTTCCTGCGGCGTTAGGAGGCGCAATGGCCCGACGACACATGGAACGGCACCTGGTGCATCGGATCGGCTGGCTCAGGGCCGCCGTCCTGGGCGCCAACGACGGCGTCGTTTCGACCGCCAGTCTGGTGGTCGGCGTGGCCGCCGCCGCGCAGGGCCGCACCGAGATCTTGCTGGCGGCCGCCGCAGGGCTGACGGCGGGCGCGTTCTCGATGGCCGCCGGCGAGTATGTCTCGGTCTCCAGCCAGGCCGATACGGAGCACGCCGACCTGGCGCGCGAGCGACGAGAGCTCGCCGAGCAGCCGGCGTTCGAGCGCGAGGAACTGGCCCACCTCTACGCCGCTCGGGGCGTCGATCTCGAGCTGGCGCGCAAGGTCGCCGACCAGCTGATGGCGAAGGACGCGCTGGGCGCGCACGCCCGCGACGAGCTCGGCATCTCCGACATCAGCACCGCGCGGCCGATCCAGGCCGCGCTCACCTCGGCGCTCACCTTCTCCGCCGGCGCGGCCGCGCCGCTCATCGCGGCCCTCGCCTCGCCAAGAGCGTGGATCGCACCCGTCGTCGCCGCGACCGCGATCGTCATTCTCGCGATATTGGGGGCGATCGGCGCACGGACCGGAGGGGCGGGCATGTGGAAGGCCGTCCTTCGCGTGACGTTCTGGGGCGCCCTGGCGCTCGCCGCCACCGCGGGGGTCGGCGCGCTGTTCGGGGTGTCCGCCTAGCTCCCCAGCGGGAACCGCTACCTGCGTTCCTGAGGGGCCAGTTCGCCCGTGGCGCGAAGGTCGCACGCCCCGAGGTTGTGACCGCGCGCGCCAAGCCCCTTGGTTGACCAGCGTTCCTTCCGGGCGCACCATCCGTCCATCGCCTGACTGGTGCAGGCGGCACTAGGGCGCGCTCCGGCGGCCCGGGACTGAGCGGCCGGAACGGCGTCCTCGCGGCGCCTGTCGCAGTTCGGCGGAGGACCGAGGGGTCCTCCCGGTAGGATTGCGAGGAAGCTAATGTCGACCGAGCATCATGGTGAAGTTCATCACCACCGTAAGCGTAATACGGCTTTGCGCGTCGAGAGCATGATCCAGATGTTCATGGTCATCGCGGCGGCCATCCTGGCCATCGCACTGATCTATGGCGTGGTGAGCACCGGCTCGTCCGCGCCGGCGTGGATGCGCTAGGGCCGCAGGGCTTCAGGCGTATTGAGGGCGCGCGCGGGGCGGTGAGTCCCGCGGCGCCTCGACCGATCTGGGGGGCGTTCGCCGGGACCTGTGCCCGCACGGGGGATTTTTGTGACTCTCCCGACCTCCTACGCGTCTCCCGACCTCCTACGCGGCTCGCTGCGATTGACGTCGGGTCGCGCTGGCGAGCCCTGCCGCCCTGCGCTAGGCCTTGGCGAGAGCGCAGGGAGGATGAGCCATGGCTGGTCGGGTGGATGGCAAGGTGGCGCTGGTCACCGGCGGCGCGAGCGGCATCGGCCGCGGCTGCGCCGAGCGGCTAGCCGAGGAAGGCGCAGCCGTCGTCATCACCGACCTGCAGGACCTCAAGGGCGAGGAGACCGTGCAGGCCATCGCCAAGGCCGGAGGCAAAGCGCGTTACCTGCACCACGACGTCACTGACGAGGCCGCCTGGCAGGAGGTCATCGCCGACCTCCGCGGCAAGGAAGGCCGGCTCGACATCCTGGTCAACAACGCCGGCATCGGCCTGGGCGGGTCGATCTTCGAAATGAGCCTGGCCGATTTCAAACGCCAGCAGGCGGTCAACGTCGAGGGCGTGTTCCTGGGCGTGAAGCACGCGATCCCGCTGATGCGCCAAGGCGGCGGCGGCAGCGTCATCAACATGAGCTCGGTGGCCGGCCTGAAGGGCTCGCCGTCGCTGGCGGCCTACTGCGCGACCAAGGGCGCGGTTCGGCTGTTCACCAAGGCCGTCGCGATGGAGTGCGCCAACGCCAAGGACGGGGTGCGGGTGAACTCCGTCCACCCGGGGATCATCGAGACGCCGATCTGGCTGACGGTGATGCCGCAGGGGGGCGGGGCCGGGACCAACGCGCCGCCGGACCTCGACGCCATGAGCCAGATGGCCGTGCCGCTTGGCGTCAAGGGCTATCCGCTGGACATCGCCAACGGCGTCCTGTGGCTGGCCTGCGAGGAGAGCCGCTACGTGACCGGCGCGGAGCTGGTGATCGACGGCGGGCTGTCCGTGCGATGACCCGGCGAGCGGCCGGCGACGGCGCGCAGGCGCGGTTTCCGGCGCTTGCGCCCGAGGCGATGAGCCCGGCGCAGCGGCAGGCGGCCGAGGCGATCGCGGCGGGGCCGCGCGGCGGCCTGCGGGGGCCCTTCAACGCCTGGCTGCGCAGCCCGGAGCTGGCCGACAGGGCCCAGCGGCTGGGCGAATATCTCCGCTTCCGCTCGAGCGTCCCGAAGCGGCTGAATGAGCTCGCGATCCTGATCACCGCCCGGGCGTGGGACGCGGAGTTCGAGTGGCACGCCCACTATCCGCTCGCGCTGCGGGCGGGGCTGGACCCCGCCGTCGCGGCGGACATCGCGGCGGGCAAGCGCCCGGCGGCCATGGCCGAGGACGAGGCCGCCGTGTTCGACTTCGCGACCGAGCTGCGGCGCGACAAGCGGGTGAGCGAGGCGGTGTTCGCACGCGCCAAGGCGGCGCTGGGCGAGCAGGGCGTGGTCGATCTGATCGGGGTGCTGGGCTACTACGACCTGGTCTCGATGACCCTCAACGTGGCCCAGGTGAAGCCGCCGGAACCGGGTCCCCTGCCCCTGCCCCCGCGCCCGCATTCCTGAGGCGGGTGCGCTGGCGCACTGAATTATTGACGGCGTCCCGCGCACGATCCCTTGAGTTTTGCGGCGCACAATTCTATCTTCGCCGCCCCCGGACGCCTGCGCCCGCGGCCGGACGTTTGTGGACCACCAGGGCGATACCCGAGTCATCACCTCAATGGAAAAAGTGCCGATGACCGCCGAGGGCTACAGGGCCCTCGACGAAGAGCTGAAGCGTTTGAAGACGGTGGAGCGACCGGCGGTGATCGCGCAGATCGCCGAGGCCCGGACGCACGGCGACCTGTCGGAGAACGCCGAGTACCATGCCGCCAAGGAGCGGCAGGGCTGGATCGAGGGCCGCATCGCCGAGATCGAGGACAAGATGGCGCGCGCCCAGGTGATCGACGTCTCCAAGCTCTCCGGCGCGCAGGTGAAGTTCGGGGCCACGGTGTCGCTCGTCGACGAGGACACCGACGAGGAAGCCCGCTACCAGATCGTCGGCGAGCACGAGGCCGACGTGAAACAGGGCCGCGTCTCGATCAGCTCGCCGCTGGCGCGGGCCATGATCGGCAAGGAGACGGGCGACGTCGTGGAGGTGAACACCCCGGGCGGCGTGAAGGCCTACGAGATCACCAAGGTGGAGTGGGCCTGAGCGGCCCCATCCGGCGCTAATCGGGTCTCGGCGGGCTCCGGGTTTCGGGGCGCGCCGCGCCTCGCCGTTGCGGCGCAAGGATTTCGCAACCTCCATGGGTCATCATCCGCACTCGTCGTCAGAGTGGGGATTGATCTGTGTCGAACTTCTTCTGGGATACGCTGACTGCCGACCAGGCGGCGATCTTCACGAGCAGCGATCGGCTGTTCTTCCAGGTCGGCAGCGCGTCTGAGGTCACGGTCATCTTCAACCCGTTCACGACCACGACCCCGGCGACGATCACCATCAGCGCCTTCGGCCTGAGCCAGACGTTCCCCGACGCGGGCGGCGCGGGCGCGATCCGCGGCCTGGTGGACACCGATTTCATGCAGACCGGCTCGATGCTGTTCATCGGCACGACCGGCGACGACATCCAGTCCGGGACGGCGGCGGCCGACGGCCTGTACGGCGGGACGGGCGACGACACGCTGAGCGGACTCGACGACAACGACCTGCTGCAGGGCAACCAGGGCGCCGACAGCCTGAACGGCGGGGCGGGCAGCGACGTGATCTTCGGCGGCCAGGGCGGCGACACCATCGACGTGGGCTCCGGCACGAACTTCGCGCAGGGCAACCTGGGCGACGACACCATCATCGCCGCGGGCACGAGCGACCTGCTGCTCGGCGGCCAAGGCAACGACAGCATCGACGCCAGCGCGGCGACCAACGCCTTCATGCTGGGCAACCTCGGCGACGACACCCTCATGGGCGGCGCCGGGAGCGACACGCTGCAGGGCCAGGACGGCAACGACGTCCTGAACGGCGGAACCGGCGGAACCGACAGCCTCGATGGCGGCGCGGGCGACGACCAGCTCACCTACCAGGGCGGCGGCGTCATCTCCGGCGGCGACGGCAACGACCTCATCACCGGCACGAGCACGACGGCCTCGGCGACCGTCGACGGCGGCGCCGGCAACGACGAGATCAATGTCGCGGGCACGGGCCTGGTGACCGGCGGCGCAGGCGACGACGACATCGCCACGGGCGCGGCCAACATTACCGTCAGCGGTGACGACGGCGCCGACACCATCACCACCGCCGGGGGCATCGACCACCTCGATGGCGGCGCGGGCAACGATCAGATCTCCTTCGCCGGCGGCGGGACCATGCTGGGCGGCGACGGCGACGACACCATCGACGGCTCGAGCTCGGCGACCTCCGTCTCGATCGACGGCGGCGCCGGCAACGACATGATCGTGGGCACGAGCGCGGCCGACACCATCACCGGCGGCGTCGGCGACGACACCATCACCGCCGGCCAGGGCCGCGACATCATCACCGGCGGCGGCGGCAACGACGAGTTCGTCTTCGCCCAGGGCGACACCACGCCGACCGGCGGCCTGTGGGACGTGATCAACGACTGGCAGAGCGGCGACAAGCTGCACTTCGCCGGCGCCGCGGTGACGGCGTCCACCTATACCGAGACGATCACCGCCACCGACGCGCAGAGCGCCCAGACCAGCGCCGCGGCCGAGATCGGCTCGGGCGCGCACGATGTGGTGGCGATCCAGGTCGGCTCCGACGTGCTGGTGTTCGTGGACAGCAACGCCGACAACACCCTCGGCGACGCCGTGGTGCTGGTCGGCAAGAGCCTGGCCGACATCGACTCGACCAACTTCGTCTGACGTCTCGGCGAGAGACAGACAGAGAGGGCCGCTCTCCGGGGCGGCCCTTTTGCCGTGCGCCGCTAGTGCAGGGCGAACTCCGAGGCGCCGTCGGTCAGCGCCGGCCGGCGCGCGCCGCGGCCCTTCAGGCCCGCCGCGACGCCGAGCGCGGCGCCGGCTCCCAGGCCCGCCAGCGCGCCCAGCGCCAGGACGCGCATGCCCAGACCCAACGCCACGCCGACGCCGAGCGCCGCTCCGACGCCGGCCCACAGGCCCATGTTCTTCATCGGCTGGTCCATCGCACCGCTCCAGAATCGCGCCTACATTACGGAAATGGCCGAAGATCGTTCCGACCCCCGCCCCGTTCGCTGCCTGATCATCGGATCGGGGCCGGCAGGCTACACCGCCGCCATCTACGCGGCCCGCGCGTTGCTGAAGCCGGTGCTGATCCAGGGCATCCAGCCGGGCGGCCAGCTCACCATCACCACCGACGTCGAGAACTATCCGGGCTTCGCCGAGGTGATCCAGGGCCCGTGGCTGATGGAGCAGCTGCAGGCGCAGGCCGAGCATGTGGGGACCGAGGTGGTGACCGACATCGTGCTCGAAGCCGACCTCTCGCAGCGGCCGTTCCGGCTCACCTGCGACTCCGGCCAGGTGTGGCTCGCCGAGACGCTGATCATCGCCACCGGCGCGCAGGCGAAGTGGCTGGGGATCGCCTCGGAGCAGCGGTTCCAGGGGTTCGGCGTGTCGGCCTGCGCCACCTGCGACGGCTTTTTCTACCGCGGCAAGCAGGTGGTGGTGGTGGGCGGCGGCAACACGGCGGTGGAAGAGGCCCTGTTCCTCACCAACTTCGCCTCCAAGGTCACGGTCGTGCACCGTCGCGACGAATTCCGCGCCGAGAAGATCCTGCAGGAACGCCTGTTCGCCCACCCGAAGATCGAGGTGGTCTGGAATGCGGTCGTCGACGAGGTGCTGGGCCGCGAGGACCCGATGGGCGTCACCGGCGTGCGCCTGAAGGACGTGGCGGGCGGCGCGACGCGGGAGATCGCCTGCGACGGGGTGTTCGTGGCCATCGGCCACGCGCCCGCCTCGCAGCTGTTCACGGGCCAGCTGGAGATGGACGCGAGCGGCTATCTGAAGGTGAAGCCGGGCAGCGCCTCGACGGCGGTGGCGGGGGTCTATGCGGCTGGCGACGTCACCGACGACCTCTATCGGCAGGCGGTCACGGCGGCGGGCATGGGCTGCATGGCGGCGCTCGAGGCGGTGCGGTTCCTGGCCGAGGAGGACCACCGCAAGGCGCATCATCCGATCAGCCACGCCGAGGCCGAGAAGATCGGGGTCTGGTGATTTCGCGATCGGGTTCCGGCCGGCGCAACTTCCGGCTTCCCTCAGGGGTTGACCGCCCCGAGAGCAGGCATGCGCGACAGCGATCGGTATATGGCGCAGGCGGACGCCGTGCTGCGGATGGCGGCCCGGGTCGGAAACCCGGCCGAGAAGCAGGTCTATGAGACCATCGCTCAGGGCTGGCGCAGGCTCGCAGCCGAGGCCAAGCGCAACGAGCAGCACGACGAGACCGCCCGCGAGCGAGCCAAGCGGCGCGCCCTGCCCGCCAGCAAGAGCTGAGCCTCGCCCGACGCCGACCCAAGGTCTAGGCTCGCGGTCATGATCCGCTACGCCGCCGCCCGCGATCATGCCGCCATCTCGCAGCTCGTCGAGCAGGCCTTCGGCCGTCCGGCGGAGGCGCGCCTCGTCGAGGGCCTCAGGGCCAACGAGGACGCCATGTTCGAACTGGTGGCCGAAGAAGCCGGCGAGATCGCCGGTCACATCATGTTCAGCCGGCTTTGGGCCGATCGCGACGAACTCTATGCGGCGCTCGCCCCGCTGGCGGTGCGGCCGAAGCATCAGCGGAAGGGGCTGGGCGCGGCGCTGGTGCGGGCCGGCCTGGAGAGCGCGCCGCAGTTCGGCGCGTTCGGCGTGCTGGTGCTGGGAGATCCCGCCTATTACGGCCGCTTCGGCTTCTCGGCGGCGACGGCGGCGCAGGTCGCAAGCCCCTGGCGCGGGCGGCCGGCGTTCATGGCGCTGGCGCTGGGCGAAGGCGCCTTCGACCGGCCGCTGTCGGTGGCCTATCCGGACGCCTTCGGCGCCTGAGCCTACTCGGCGGCGAGCGTCTGGGCTCCGGCGGCGGCGACCTGGGCGGCGGCCGGGCGAGCGGCGGCCGCGACGCCAGGAGCGTCCATCCCGGCTTCCAGCGACGCCAGGCGGGCGTTGATCCTGGCGACCTCGTCGCGGGTCGGCTGGCGGCGCGCGGCGACCAGCACCCCCGGCGCGGCCGGCGCGCCTCTGGGCCCGACATCGGCCACCTTGTAGGTGCGCGGCTCGCCGCCAGCGGCGAGCGTCACCTCCCGCGGCGGCGGCGCAGGCTCGGGTCCGTCGCGGTTCAGGATGGCTGCGGTGAGTTCGGCCTCGTGGCCAGCGTAGCGGCCGGTGAAGGCGCCCGGCTCGCCCCAACTGCCGGTCCAGCGGTAGAAGATCTGCTGGCCCACCTGGGTCATCTTGACCAGCGTCGGCGCCCAGTAGGGAGCGACGTAGTCGGCGTGATAGTGCGTGGCTGAGCCCACCGCCTTGTCGACGAAGCCGGAGAGCGCCTTCCTGGCCACGCCCACCGCGCGGCTCCAGAGCTCGGGATCGGGCGCATATCGCAGGGAGCCATCGCACGTGAAGGTGAACTGGCAGCCGGTGGAGCGCGCCGCGCCCTCGTAGACGACCCCGCAGACCGACTTCGGATAGGCCGGATGGCGCAGTCGGTTCAGCACCACCTGGGCGACGGCCTCCTCGCCCTGCACCGGTTCGCGGCCCGCTTCGTAATAGACCGCCTGCGCCAGGCAGCGGACGGCGCGCGCCCAATCAGGGCCATCGGCCTTCAGCACGAAAGGCCGCATCGGCTCGATCGGCTCGTCTGCGAACGGCCGCTGCGCATTGAGCGCGATCGCGGCCTCGCCGGTCGCCTGCAGGGGACCGGACGCTGGGATGCCGTTGATCGGCCCCGCCTGGCCGAGCCCGAGGCTGGTCGGATCGACGCCCGCAGCAAGCTTCTGGAGCTCAAGGATGGAAAGCCGGGCCGAGCTCAGGCGAACCATATCGGGCTTCTGCGCCGCCGTGGGTGAAGCCGCGCCGGCGCCGAGCGCCAGCAGCGCGCCGCTCACGGCGGCCCCGCGCCCGAGCGGGCCGGTTGCGATCCAACGAAAGTAGCTCACGAGTTGTTGACGGCCCCCTCTCGTTCCGGCTTCGGCGAGCCACATGCCCCGCCAAAACCGGCGAAAACAAGGAACATTCCCCCTGATGCGCCGTACGGGCTCGCCATATAGGCCCCGGCCCCGGATGCGCAAACGCGACCGAACACCGCTCCGCGAACGGCAGTGACTTGCATTGGCCTCGGCTGCGGCTATATGGTGCATCAGGTTATGCTCCGATTGAGCAAAACTTGACGCCAGGTCAGCTGGCCTGGCGTTTATTCGGCCCGTAGAAATGCTCAATTTGAGCATAAGGGAGGTTCGCATGGCCGCCGACGGGTTCCAATTCGCCTTCACGCCCGAGGTCCAGGCGGCGACCGCGCCGGCGTGGGAGAAGGTGAAACGCCACATCACGCCGATGGAATGGCGCGGCCAGGCGCCGCTGATCGCCGAGATCAACCGGCTGAAGCGCGAGAAGGACGCCGTCATCCTGGCCCACAACTACATGACACCGGAGATCTTCCACGGCGTCGGCGACTACGTGGGCGACAGCCTGGGCCTGGCGAAGGAGGCGGCGAAGTCGCAGGCCAAGGTGATCGTCCAGGCGGGCGTGCACTTCATGGCCGAGACGTCGAAAGTGCTCTCGCCGGAGAAGACCGTGCTCATCCCCGACCTGCGCGCCGGCTGCTCGCTGGCGAGCTCGATCACCGCCGCCGACGTGCGGCTTATCAAGCAGCGCTACCCGGGTCTGCCGGTGGTCACCTACGTGAACACCTCGGCCGAGGTGAAGGCCGAGACCGACATCTGCTGCACCAGCGCCAACGCCGTGCAGGTGGTCGAGGCGGCCGCCCGCCAGTGGGGAGTCGAGCGGGTGATCCTGATCCCCGACGAGTTCCTGGCCCGCAACGTGGCGCGGCAGACCGACGTCGGCATCATCGCCTGGAAGGGCCGCTGCGAGGTCCACGAACGGTTCACCGCGGCCGACATCGTCGAGCTGAAGGCCGCTTATCCGGACGCCGAGGTCCTGGCCCATCCGGAATGCCCCGCCGAGGTGCTGGAAGTCGCCGATTTCGCCGGCTCGACCGCGGCGATGAACGACTACGTCCTGAGGCGCCGGCCCAAGCGCGTCGTGCTGATCACCGAATGCTCGATGGCCGACAACGTCGCGGCCGACGCGCACGAGACCGAGTTCGTGCGGCCCTGCAATCTCTGCCCGCACATGAAGCGGATCACGCTGGAGAACATCTACGACGCCCTGCTGCACGGCCGGCACGAGGTGACGGTGGATCCGGCGATCTCCGAGCGTGCGCGGCTCGCGGTCCAGCGGATGGTCGACCTGCCGCCCCCGGCGAAGCCCGCGCGCTACGATCTGATCAAGGCCCGCCACCACGTCGACGTGGAGCTGATCTAGTGGCCCTCCTTCGCCAAGGCTACGGAAGGTTTGGGCCCGATCCTTCGAAGCTCCGGAACGGGGCGACGTAGATGGAGCGGCTGCGGCATGACGGCGTGCTGGTCGTCGGCGCGGGCCTGGCGGGGCTCTCCGCGGCGCTGGCCGCCGCGCCGCGCAAGGTCCTGCTGCTCACCGGCGCGACGCTCAACCATGGCTGCTCGTCGGCCTGGGCCCAGGGCGGCATGGCCGCGGCGCTGGCGGCGGACGACGCCCCGGCGCTGCACGCCGCGGACACGGTCGCGGCCGGCGCCGGCCTGGTGGATCCGGCGATGGCGCAGCTGCTCGCCGAGGAAGGCCCGGCCGCCGTCCGCGCCCTGGCCGCGCTCGGCGCACCCTTCGACCGCCGTCCGGGCGGCGAATTCGCCCAGAGCCTGGAGGCCGCCCACTCGAGGCCGCGCGTCGCCCGCGTCAAGGGCGACCAGGCCGGCGGGGCGATCATGCAGGCGGTGAGCGTCGCCGCGCTCGCCGCGCCGCACATCCAGGTCCGGGTGGGCGCGAAGCTGCGCGGGATCCTGCAGGACACTGACGGCCGCGTGCGGGGCGTGATCGTCGAGATCGCAGGGCGGCTGACCGAGATTGTCGCCCCGGCCACGGTGCTCGCCACCGGCGGGATCGGCGGCCTCTATGCGGTCACCACCACGCCCGCCGAGCTGACGGGCGAAGGACTGGGCCTCGCCGCCTTGGCCGGCGCGGTGATCGGCGACCCCGAGTTCGTGCAGTTCCACCCGACCGCCATCGACATCGGCCGCGATCCGGCGCCGCTCGCCACCGAGGCGCTGCGCGGCGAAGGCGCGGTGCTGGTCAACGCGACGGGCGAGAGGTTCATGGCCCGCTATCATCCGGACGCCGAGCTCGCGCCGCGCGACGTGGTGGCGCGCGCGATCCACGCCGAGCGGGAGGCGGGGCGCGGCGCCTTCCTGGATGCGACGGAGGCCGTGGGCGGCCACTTCCCCGAGGAATTCCCCGGCGTGTTCGCCGCCTGCCTGTCAGGCGGCATCGATCCCCGCGTCCAGCCGATCCCGGTCGCGCCCGCCTGCCACTACCACATGGGCGGGATCGTCACCGACGCGGAGGGCCTCACGTCCCTGCCCGGCCTCTACGCGGCGGGCGAGTGCGCCTCGACGGGCGTGCACGGCGCGAACCGGCTCGCCTCCAACTCGCTGCTGGAAGCCGCCGTGTTCGGGACCCGGACGGGCCGAGCTGCTGCGGCGCAAGCCGATCCGGCGACCGCGCCGCTGTCCGCCCGGGCCGCGCCCGGGACGTCGGAGGCCGCGTTAGCGGCGCTGCGCGCGGGCATGAGCCGCGACGCCGGCGTGGTGCGCGATGCGGCCGGGCTGATGCGCCTGCTGGCCGAGATCGAGAGGCTCGAAGCGACGCTCGGTCGCGCGCCGGCGCTGGTCGCGGCGCGCCTGACCGCCGCCTGCGCCCTGGCGCGCGAGGAAAGCCGCGGCGCCCACTTCCGCACCGACGCGCCGGCGGCCAGGCCGGCGTCGCGGACGCTGGTGCGGCTGGCGGACCTCGACGGCGCGCGCGCGCTTCGCTTCGCGGCCGAATGATCGGAGCCCTCCCCGATCTGCTGATCGCGCCGGTGGTCAAGGCGGCGCTGGCGGAGGACCTCGGCCGCGCCGGCGATGTCACCGGCCAGGCGTGCATCGCCCCGGACGCCAGGCTCTCGGCGGTGTTCGCCACGCGCACGGCGGGCGTGGTCTGCGGCGGCGCCTGCGCCCGGCTGGCGATCGCCGAACTCGACCCAAGCGCCGGCTTCGAGGCGATCGTCGCCGATGGCGAGCCGGCGTCCCCCGGAACGGCGCTCGCCCGCGTCGAGGCGAATGCGCGGGCTCTGCTGGCGGCGGAACGCACCGCCCTCAACCTGATGAGTCGGCTCTCCGGGATCGCGACCCTGACCCGCGACTACGTGGCCGCGGTCGCCGGAACGCAGGCGCGGATCGTCGATACGCGCAAGACGACTCCGGGCCTGCGGGCGCTGGAGAAATACGCGGTGCGCTGCGGCGGCGGCGTGAACCACCGCTTCGGGCTCGATGACGCCATCCTGATCAAGGACAACCACGTCGCCGCCTGCGGCGGGGTCGCCGAAGCCGTGCGTCGCGCCAAGGCCTTCGCCGGACACCTGATGAAGGTGGAGGTCGAGGTCGACAGCCTGGGTCAGCTCGACGAGGCGCTGGGCGAGGCGCCGGACGTCATCATGCTCGACAATTTCAGTCTGGTGGATCTCCGTGAGGCGGTGCGGCGCGCCGGCGGGCGCGTGGTGCTGGAAGCCTCCGGAGGCGTCACGCTCGAGACGGTCCGCGCCATCGCCGAGACCGGCGTCGACGTGATCAGCGTGGGCGCCCTCACCCACTCCGCCAACGTGCTCGACATCGGCCTGGATGCGGCGTGAGAGCTTACAGCGAATTCCCTCTCCCGCCTCCTCGACGGAGCAGGGGTTCGGAACTAGGCGTCCGCCGGCTCGGCCGTCCGCTGCGGGACGAGCGCCTTGCCGGTCTCGATCAGGCTCTTGAGGTTGGAGAGGATCTGCGGCCAGCCGCCGGACACCGCCTCGATCAGCTTCGAGCCGGCGCGCGGCGCCGAATGGGTGACGGTGAGTTTCACGGCTTCGCCCTGCGGCTCCAGCTCGAACAGGCAGTGCGACCAGCCCTCTTCCTTGAGCTCCGGCCGGAACTCGTTGCGCCACTTGATGGCGAGCCGCTTGGGGGGCTCGAACTCCAGGACCTCGCCGGTGTCGGCGACGCGGCCGTCCGGGAACACCAGCTTCCAGGCGCCGCCGACCGTCCAGTCGGTCTCGGCGCGCACGCCCATCCACCACTGCGGGATGAAGTCGGTGTCGGTGAGCGCCCGCCACAGCGCCTCCGGCGTGGCGCGGATGAAGGTGACGTAGAGAAAGGTGCTTTCGGCCATCATGGCCTCCTCTTCTGAGGGGGATCAGTTTCGAGCGCCGCCTTGAGCGCGGACAGCGCCGCCAGCTGGCGTTCCTGGAACTTGGCGATCCAGCGCTCAGCGATGCCCTGGATCGGGACGGGGTTGAGGAAGTGCAGCTTCTCGCGGCCCTGGCGGCGGACGGCGACCAGATTGGCCGCCTCCAGGACGCCCAGGTGCTTGGCCACCGCCTGCCGCGTCATCTGCAGCCCGTCGCAAAGCTCGGACAGGGCCTGTCCGCTGGTCTCGCGAAGCCGGTCGAGCAACGCGCGGCGGGTGGGATCCGCCAAGGCTGCAAAGACCGCGTCGTCGTCCATGGCTCGTAATATGCAACCATTTAGTTGCATGTCAAGCCCGCGGGGAGCGGCGGCTATCCTCGTGTCTCTTGCGACCCGGCTCGCGGCCGGCGAGGGCCATTAGCACACCGAGCAGGTGGGCGTAGCCGCGCGCATCGTCGATCGCCTTGTGAGTGTGCTCGTGATGGCCGAGCCAATCCGCCGGCAAGGTCTTGGGATCGCACTCGGCGAAGTCCTGGCCGGTGACCGCCGCGGCGAAGGATTTCAGGCACAGTCCCGGACCGGCGAACAGCGGCTGCGCCGCGTAATGCCCCTCGATCAGCGCGTGCGGCGTGAAGCGCTTCAGGTAGGCGTCGATCCACATGCCGTCGAAGGCGACCGGGAAGGCCGCGAACAGCGCCGGGGCGCCGAGACCGCGGACGAAGGCCACGAACTGCGCCATGACGTCGGCCGGCGGCCGCGGATCGGCGGTTGCGGCCGCCCAGGCTTCCGGCTGGGTCTGGAACCAGGCGTAGGTGTCCGGGTCGCGGACGGCGCCGGGCAGCGGCTCGAGCACCGCCTCGAACACGCCCCGCGTCTCGCCTGAGGCGGTGACCGCCACCGAGGCGAAGGAGAGCATCGAGTGCTCGCCCGGCCGCGGCCCGTCGGCTTCTATGTCCGTCACCACGTAGACCGGCGCCATGCCCGACACGTCGTCCCTTCCCGAGGTCTGGATTCACCGGAACCAGCCTATCCGCGCCGGGTTCAGTCCCCAACCCAAGGAGGCCCAAAGGCGCAAGCCTTGGCGCGACCGGCTGCTAAGCGAGCCTGAACGCCCCGTCCAGGCGGGCCCGCAACGATGACGCCGGCATCGACGCAGCCTGGCAGACCCTGCTCCTCAAGCCGGCTGCAGGCGACGTGCGGCCTCGGCGGCGGCCCCCATCCGCGCCCGGGCGAGCGGCGCCATCCGCGCCTGGACGGCCGCCAACACCTCCGGGGACGCGCTCTTCGGGCTGCCCGCCCGGAACGGGGGATGCGGATCGTATTCCAGGCCGAGCTGGACCGCCTGGGCGTAGTCGGGACCGGCGAGCTCGGCCAGGAGCGTGAAGGCGAAGTCGATCCCGGCGGTCACCCCGCCGCCGGTGATCACGTTGCCGTCGCGCTCCACCCGCGCCTCGCTGACGATCGCGCCAAACGGGGTGAGCAGCTCACGCCAGGCCCAGTGGCAGGCGGCGCGCCGGCCGGCGAGGAAGCCCGCCGCGGCCAGGATCAGCGAGCCCGTGCAGACCGAGGTCAGGTAGCGGGCGCCGGCGCCGAGCCGGCGGATCTCTGCTATGAACACCTCGTCGAGCATAGCTTCGGCGCAGCCAACGCCGCCCGGCACGCAGAGCACGTCGCAGCGCTCCACCTTCGCGAGGTCGGCGAGCCCGGCGAAGACGAGCCCCTCCGCCGCGATGTCGCGCCCGCCCAGCGAGGCCACGATGACCTCCGCCTCCGGCGTGCGGACCAGCACCTGGTGAGGCCCGGTGAAGTCGAGGTGCGTCACCTGCGGGTAGAG
>NZ_JAICYI010000096.1 GCF_025934275.1 Phenylobacterium sp. | reverse complement strand
GGCTTCGGCCTTCTTGAGCAGGTATCCGTCGACGAACGGACCTTTCCAGACAGAGCGGGTCATGCCTTAGCGAGCCTTCCTGGCGTGACGCGAGCGGATGATGAACTTGTCCGTCGCCTTGTTCGTGCGGGTCTTGCGGCCCTTGGTGGGTTGGCCCCACGGGGTGACCGGGTGGCGGCCGCCGGAGGTGCGGCCCTCGCCGCCGCCGTGCGGGTGATCGATGGGATTCATCGCGACGCCGCGGACGTGCGGGCGCTTGCCCTTCCAGCGGTTGCGGCCGGCCTTGCCCAGGACCTCGTTCATGTGATCGGGGTTGGAGACCGCGCCCACCGTGGCCATGCAGCCGTCCTGCACCATCCTGAGCTCGCCCGAGTTCAGGCGGATCTGGGCGTAGCCCGCATCGCGCCCGACCAGCTGGGCGTAGGCCCCGGCGGCGCGGGCCATCTGGCCGCCCTTCAGAGGCTTCAGTTCGATGTTGTGGATGATGGTGCCGATCGGCATGCCGCGCAGCGGCATGGCGTTGCCGGGCTTCACGTCGGCCTTCTCTGCGGCGATCACCTCGTCGCCGACCCTCAGGCGTTGCGGCGCCAGGATGTAGGCGAGCTCGCCGTCGGCGTACTTGATGAGCGCGATGAAGGCTGTGCGGTTCGGATCGTACTCGAGGCGCTCGACGCGGCCGGGCACGCCCAGCTTGCGCCGCTTGAAGTCCACGACGCGATAGAGCCGCTTGGCGCCGCCGCCGCGGAAGCGCACCGCGGTGCGCCCGCCGCCGCCCCGGCCGCCGGACTTGGTCAGGCCTTCGACGAGGGACTTCTCCGGCCGGCCCTTGTGCAGCTCGGATTTGTCGACCAGCACCAGGCCGCGGCGGGCCGGCGATGTCGGATTGAATTGCTTCAAGGCCATCTGGTCAGAGCCCCGTGGTGATGTCGATCGACTGGCCCTCGGCCAGCGTCACGACAGCTTTCTTGACATCGGACCGGCGGCCCTGGATGCCGCGGAACCGCTTGGTCTTGCCCTTGACGTTCAGGGTGTTGACCTTGGTCACATTGACTTTGAACAGCGCCTCGACGGCGGCGGCGATCTCGTCCTTGGTTGCGTCGGCGGCCACCTGGAACACCACCTTGTTCTGCTCGGAGAGCAGGGTCGCCTTCTCGGTGATCACCGGGGCGACGATGGCGTCGTAATGGCGGACGGTGGGCTGCTCGGCCATCACGCGGCCTCCTCAGGCGAAAAGCGCGCGCGGATGGCCTCGACCGCATCCTTGGTCAGCACCAGGGTCTGGCGGCGCAGCACGTCGTAGACGTTGAGGCCGGCGTTCGGCAGCACGTCGACATTGGGGATGTTGCGGGCGGCGAGCTTCAGGTTCGCGTCGACCTCGGAGCCGGCGATGACCAGGGCGTTTGTCACCCCGATCTTCGCGAAGCTGGCGCGCAGGGCGGCGGTTTTGGTGGCTTTGACGGTCGCGGCGTCGAGCACGATGAGCGCGCCGGTCTTGGCCTTGGAAGAGAGCGCATGCTTCAGCGCCAGCGCGCGGACCTTCTTTGGCAGATCGAAGGCGTGGCTGCGCACCACCGGACCGTGGGCCTTGGCGCCGCCGACGAACTGGGCCGCGCGCCGCGAGCCGTGGCGGGCGCCGCCGGTGCCCTTCTGGCGGTACATCTTCTTGCCGGTCCGCGAGACCTCGTTGCGGACCTGGATCTTGTGGGTGCCAGCGCGGCGCTTGGCGAGCTGCCACGTGACGCAGCGCTGCAGGATGTCGGCGCGGATCTCCTCGATGCCGAAGATCTCGTCCGGAAGCTCGATCGAGCCGCCCTTGCCGCCGTCCAGCTTGATGACGTCGAGTTTCATTGGGCTTCACCCCCGGCTTCGGGCGTCTCGGGAGCGGCGGCGGCTTCCGGGGCGGTGGATTCGTCGACCTGGGTCTCGGGGGCGGCGGTCGCCTCGGCGGGCGCCTCCTGGCCCACGGTTTCGGGAGTCTCGTCGACGGCGGCTTCCGCGGGCGCTTCTTCGGCGGGCGCCGGCTCGCGGGAGGTCTTGAAGGCGCCGGGTTTCGGGGCCTCGGCCGGAAGCTGCGACTTCACCGCGTCGCGGATCTTGACGAACGAGCCTTCCGAGCCCGGGACCGCGCCCTTGACCAGGATCAGCCCGCGTTCCGCATCGACGCGCCAGACGGTGAGATTGAGGGTTGTGACGGTTTCCTGGCCGAGGTGGCCGGCCATCTTCTTGCCCGGGAAGGTCCGGCCCGGGTCTTGCCGGTTGCCGGTGGAACCGTGGGCGCGGTGCGAGACGGAGACGCCGTGGGTGGCGCGCATGCCGCCGAAGTTCCAACGCTTCATGGACCCGGCGAAGCCCTTGCCCACGGACGTGCCGGTCACGTCGATCTTCTGGCCCGGTACGAAGTGGTCGGCGGTGATCTCCGCGCCCACGTCGATGAGGTTGTCCTCCGAGACCCGGAACTCGGCCACGGCGCGCTTTGGCTCGACCTCGGCCTTCGCGAAATGGCCGCGCAGCGCCTTGGAGGTGTGCTTGGCCTTCTTGGCGCCCGCGCCGAGCTGAAGGGCCACATAGCCGTCCCGCTCCGCCGTGCGCTGGCCGACGACCTGGCAACCCTCGAGGCTGAGCACGGTCACCGGCACATGGCTGCCCGCTTCATCGAAGAAGCGCGTCATGCCCAGCTTCTTGGCGATCACGCCGGTTCGCATCGGCTTGGTCCCCTCAGAGCTTGATCTCGACGTCCACGCCGGCGGACAGGTCGAGCTTCATCAGCGCGTCCACGGTCTGCGGGGTGGGATCGACGATATCGAGCACGCGCTTGTGCGTGCGGATTTCAAACTGCTCGCGCGACTTCTTGTCGATGTGCGGCGAGCGATTGACGGTGAATTTCTCGATGCGCGTCGGCAGCGGGATCGGCCCCCGCACGGTCGCGCCGGTCCGCTTGGCCGTATTGACGATCTCGCGGGTGGAATAGTCCAGCACGCGGTGATCGAAGGCCTTGAGCCGGATGCGGATGTTCTGACGATCCATATCGCTCTTTTCGTTCCTTACAGACGGCGGGCCGCCCGCGTGATCTCGACCATTTCAAAGACCAACCCGAACCCCCGGAAGAGGGCCCGGACGCGAAAGTCCGCACAAACGACTTAGGCCCGCGCGACACCCGCGAGGGCCCATTCCCGAAACGCTACGATAGGCACTGTCTCAGGTCGTTCCGCGAACCGCGTCTAACCCGCAAGGATTACGGCCGGTCCAACAGGAGGCGCGTAGATACCGATCCGACCCCGGTCCGTCAAGGCCGCGCCGCGGGTTTCGGCGCCCGGTAGGCGACGACCTCGCCGGGCTTCATGTGCGGGACGAGGAGCTCGTCGCGGAACCGAGCGATGTCGTTGATGTAGACGCCGACCTTGCGGCTGTCGATGAGCGTGGCGACCTTGCCGTCCGGCCCGATGAGATACAGCCGGCCGGGCCATTCGCTGGCGTAGTAGGCCCCGCCTCCCGCCGGCGCCAGGCCGTCGCCCAGGCCCAGTCCGTCCGCCAGCACCTTTGGCGCGCGCGTGGCGTAGTCGAAGGCGAGCAGCTTGCCGCCCATGGTGATCATGAGCAGCCGCCCGGGCTCGGGCAACAGGCCGTTGGCGCCCTTCAGGAGCGGCCCCTCCGCCCAGATGCTCAGCCGGCCCTCCTTCAAGACGTAGATGCGTGCCGTCTGGGAATCGCTCACCACCGGGGCGCCGTCCGGCAGCACGGCCACGTCGTTCAGGAACTTGCCGCCCGGCGCGTCGTAGCGGGCGGTGATCCTGCCCGCGTTGCGGTCGATCTCGACGAGCCGGGTGATGTCGGAGACGTAGAGTTTGTCGCCGGCCACGACGGCGCCCTTCGGCGCGTCGAGACCCGTGATCCAGGTGCGCTCGATCATCCGGCCGCCGGGCGAGAGGCGGCTGATGAAGCCGTTGCCGTCGCGGGCGTCGGCCTCGCCGTTCACGTTGGCGACGTAGAGCGTCCTGCCGTCGGGGCTGGCCGCCACGCTTTCCGGATCGGCGAGGCCGCCGACGCGCCACACCGGCTCCCATCCGGCCTGGGCCGTAGGCCTGGGCGAACAGGCCGCAAGCGCGACCAGGACGATCAGGCTCGCCGGACGCATCGCCTCACCTCCCGATGCTCACTCCGCCTGACCCCATCACCATCTTCGAAACCGGCCCCTTCACCTGCCGCACGCGCACGTCGCCGGAGCCCATGATCTTGGCGCTCAGCCGGTCGGCGACGCCGCCGAAGCTGAGGTCGCCGGAGCCGGCGATGGCCACGTTCACCACCGGGGCATGGCCGTCGCGCACGCGTACGTCGCCGGAGCCGGCCATCCGTGCGTTCAGGGCGCCGCCTATGGAGGCCACGGTGACGTCGCCGGAGCCGGCGATTTCGACCTGCAGCGGCCCGCGGACCTCCGCCGTGACGACGTCGCCCGAGCCCGCCACGCGGACATGCGCCTCGCCGGCCGAGCCTGCGCGCACATCGCCCGAACCGGCCTCGTTCAACCGCAGCCGACCTTCGACGTTGGCGATGGTCCAGTCGCCGCAGCCGGCATTGGCGAGATCCAGGTTCGCCGTGCGGCCGACCGATCCGAACACCGCGCCGCTCGCCTCCACATCGGCGTCGCGGGGGACATGGACGACGAGCTGCGGCATCTCGCGCCCGCCCACCTCGCCAACCCCGGCGACGACGACGCGGGGATTGGCCGCCGGCCCGCGGCAGTTGCGGATCCTGCGGCGCAGGCCGCCGTCGACCACCGTCCGGCCGCCGACGGTGCGAACCTCGAGCGGCAGGCGCGGATTGTTCGCCAGGATCTCGACCCGCACGTCGTTGCGGGCCTCCGGAACAACGGTGACGCGGGCCACCGCGTCCTTGATTTCCACCGTCGCCGCTTGGGCGGCGCCCGCCAGGACGGAAAGCCCGCTGGCGATCGCCAGGATGAGGCCGACACGCATTCCGGAAACTCCCTTGCGCGCGCTAGGAGCGCTGATCATCGATCGAGACGTGGCCGATGCCCGAGATCGACTTGGTCACCTGGCCGGTCACCTGCCTGACATGCACGGCGCCGACGCCCGAGATGTCGGCCTCGAGGCTGCCGGCCGAGCCGCCGAAGTCGACGCCGCCCATGCCGGAGACCAGCGCTCGCACGTTGGTCGCACGGCCCTCGGCCACGCGCACCCGCCCGAGGCCGGAAACATGGGCGTCCATCGGACCGTCCATCAGATCCTCGACCTGCAGGCGGCCCTTGCCCGAGAGGCTGGCGGCCATGCCGTGGCGCACCCGCACCGCGTGGATGTCGGCGGCGCCCGAGAGCCGTACGTCGAGCCGTCCTACCGCTCCCATCCGCACCACGCCGGCGCCCGATTCCTCGACCGAGACGTCGCCCTGCACGTCGGCGATCGTCCAGGCGCTGCAGCCGGAATCGTGCAGCCGCACGCTGCCGGCGCGCCCGATCGCGCCGAACACCGCGCCGTTGCTGGCGAGCGTCACGGCGCGCGGGGTACGGATGACGACCTGCGGGATCGCCTCGCCCGCCACCTCGCCCACGCCCCAGACCCAGGCGTGGGGTCGTTCGCTCCGGCTGCAGCTGCGGATGCGGTGGGCCAGGCCGCCATCGACGATGACGTCGGAGCCAACCGTACGGACCGCCATCGGCAGCTTGGCATTGCGGGTGAGAAACTCGACCTTGATGTCGGCTCGGTCCTCGGGAACGACGGTGACGCGTGCGACGGCGTCACGGATCTCCACCGAGGCGGCCCTGGCGCCGCCGGCCGCGGCGAGCGCGACCGCGGTCGTCGCGATGGCGATGGTCCTGCGCATCGTCCAGTCCCCTTTGTTCAGCGCGGGGGAAGCTAACCTCGCCGATCGGTGGGGGCAGCTTAAATCGCGGTCATGACTTTTCGGACAGCAAGAAGGCCGCCGGGCTGGCCGGCGGCCTTCTTGCCGGACTTGCCGCGCCCATGGGGCGGGCCGGCGGCTACTCGATGATCTTGGAGACGACGCCGGAGCCGACCGTGCGGCCGCCCTCGCGGATCGCGAACCTGAGCCCCTGGTCCATGGCGATCGGGGTGATCAGCTCGACGTTCAGCTCGGCGTTGTCGCCCGGCATGATCATCT
>NZ_JAICYI010000104.1 GCF_025934275.1 Phenylobacterium sp. | reverse complement strand
TGAGTTCGAAGTCGTTTCTGATTTTCGCCCCACCGGCGACCAGCCCGATGCAATCGAAGCGCTAGTCGATGGCCTGCAGCGCGGGTTGCACCGCGAAACCCTGCTCGGCGTCACGGGCTCCGGCAAGACCTTCACCATGGCCAAGGTGATCGAGGCGGTGCAGAAGCCGACATTGATCCTGGCGCCGAACAAAACGCTCGCGGCGCAGCTCTATGGCGAGATGAAGAGCTTCTTCCCGGACAACGCGGTGGAATACTTCGTCAGCTACTACGACTACTACCAGCCCGAGGCTTACGTGCCGCGGACCGACACCTACATCGAGAAGGACTCATCCATAAACGAGCAGATCGACCGCATGCGCCACTCGGCGACGCGGGCGATCCTGGAGCGCGACGACGTGATCATCGTGGCCTCCGTCTCCTGCATCTACGGCATCGGCTCGGTCGAGACCTACACGGCCATGACCTTCGACCTGAAGCCCGGCGAGCGGATCGACGAGAAGAAGCTGATGGCCGACCTCGTGGCGCTGCAGTACCGGCGCAACGAGCAGGCCTTTGAGCGCGGCTCGTTCCGCCGCCGCGGCGACACCATCGAGATCTTCCCCGCCCACTACGAGGACCGCGCCTGGCGCGTCGGCCTGTTCGGCGACGAGGTCGAGGCGATCACCGAGTTCGATCCCTTGACCGGCAAGAAGACCGCCGAGCTGACCGGCGTGCGCATCTACGCCAACAGCCACTACGTGACGCCGCGGCCCACGCTGAACCAGGCGATCAGCTCGATCCGCGCGGAGCTGAAGGAGCGGCTCGACTGGCTGGTCGCCAACGGCAAGCTGCTGGAAGCCCAGCGGCTGGAGCAGCGGACCACCTTCGACCTGGAGATGATCCAGGCGACCGGCTCCTGCGCCGGCATCGAGAACTACAGCCGCTACTTGACCGGCCGCCGCCCCGGCGAGCCGCCGCCGACGCTGTTCGAGTACGTGCCCGACAACGCCCTGCTGTTCGTCGACGAGAGCCACCAGACCGTGCCGCAGATCGGCGGCATGTATCGCGGCGACTACCGCCGCAAGTTCACGCTCGCCGAATACGGCTTCCGGCTGCCCTCCTGCATGGACAACCGTCCGCTCAAGTTCGAGGAGTGGGACGCCATGCGGCCGGACAGCGTCTTCGTCTCGGCGACGCCCGGGCCCTGGGAGCTGGAGCGCACCGGCGGGGTGTTCGTCGAGCAGGTTATCCGCCCGACCGGGCTGATCGACCCGCCGGTGGAGGTCAGGCCCGTCGCCAAGGACGGCTTCAGCCAGGTGGACGACGTGATCGACGAGGTGCGGGCGGCGGCGGCGCGCGGCTACCGGGCGCTGATCACGGTGCTGACCAAGAAGATGGCCGAGGACCTGACCGAGTACATGCACGAGCAGGGCCTGCGCGTGCGCTACATGCACTCCGACGTCGACACCCTGGAGCGCATCGAGATCATCCGCGACCTCAGGCTCGGCGCCTTCGACGTGCTGGTCGGCATCAACCTGCTGCGCGAGGGCCTGGACATCCCCGAATGCGGGCTGGTCGCCATCCTGGACGCCGACAAGGAGGGTTTCCTGCGCTCGGAGACCAGCCTGATCCAGACCATCGGCCGGGCGGCGCGCAACGTCGACGGCAAGGTGATCCTCTACGCCGACCAGGTGACCGGCTCGATGGAGCGGGCGATGGCCGAGACCAAGCGCCGGCGGGAGAAGCAGGCCGCCTACAACGCCGAGCACGGCATCACGCCGGCCTCCATCCGCTCCTCGATCAAGGACATCCTGGCCTCGCCCTACGAGAAGGACCACGTGCTGGTGCCGGTCGGCGTGGCCGAGGGCGGCGCGCCGTTCATCGGCGACAACTTCAAGGCGACGCTGAAGGAGCTCGAGGCGCGCATGCGCGAGGCCGCCGCCAACCTGGAGTTCGAGGAGGCCGCCCGGCTGCGCGACGAGATCAAGCGGCTGAAGCTGTTGGACCTCGAGTTCGCGGCCGATGCGCTGGCCGGCGAAGGCGAGGGCGGCGGGCGCCAGGCGGCCCGGCAGGTGCGCGCCGAGGCGCGCGCCGAGCGCGAGGCCGCATTCCGCAAGCGCGGCCGCAGCCGGCGGGGCCCCTAGCGCCGCCCCGATCATCCCCGCGCAAGCGGGGACCCAGGCTCTTTCCAATGTGGATCAAGCCTGGGCCGCTCGGGTGGCGCAGTCGCCGAAACCCAAGACCACCTGGATCCCCGCTTTCGCGGGGATGAGCGGTGAGGCTCAGAACACGTCCCACTGGGTGACGCCGGTGAGGCTCACGTTCTGCAGGACGATCGCGCCCGACACCTGGTTGTGCAGGTTGGAGTCGGCGAACACGACCACGTCGGCGCCCACCTGGACGAACACGATGTCCGCCGTGTTGGCGGTGATCGCCTGGGTCGCCTTGGCCAGCGCGCTCGCGTAGTCGGCCTCGGTGTCCTGCAGGAAGCTGTGACCCGCCAGGCTGACGCTGCCGCCGAAGCCGATGCGGTCGACGCCGGTCGTGAAGTCGGTGATGTGGTCGAGGGCGCCCTCGGTGGACGCGACCTTGCCGCTGACCAGGAACACGTCTTCGCCGGTCCCGCCGGTCAGGATGTCGGAGCCGCCGCCGCCCGCCAGCGTGTCGTTGCCGGCGCCGCCGTCCAGCGTGTCGCCGTGGCTGCCGCCCTTGAGAAAGTCATCGGCGTCCGTGCCGATGATGTCCTTGCCCTGAGGGCCATGCTGAGAACTCTTTGGCACGCCTACTCTCCCTTTCTGGGTTTGGAGGAGGTTCGCACCATCGCAACGTGGAAATAACCGTTGTTGAAGAAGGACGGTGTACTCGGCTTTACGCTGTTCTGTGCCTTGACGTGTACCAGATGGTTGACCGTGCGTTCACTATTTTTACCTGCATGTACTTCGCTTGATCCACGAATCCGCACGAACGCACACGAGCGCCGCGGCCCGACCGCACTTCATTCCGGACAACATCGTGGGGCTGTGAACTGCAGAATCCGCTGTCGATCGGCCGCGCCGTGAGGCGCGCCGACGCGGACTTCGGGAGGATTCACCTGTGAAAGAGCGGGGCGCGCGTTCGCGCTTCGTTCATTATCGCACGGCGCGGCCGCGATCGCCGAGGAATTTCGCTCAGCCGTCGTGTGCGGCCGGCTCGGCGGCGCCGCGGAGCTGGTAGAGGCGCAGGGTGACGCCGGCGGCGAGCACCGCGCCCACCGCCTTGGCGGCCGCGGCGGCGATGGCGAGCGGCGCAGCGCCGCTGGCCGCATAGCCCTTGAAGAACACCAGGGCGGGAACAAAGGGCGCGACGACCACCAGGATGAAGCCCCAGACGTAGGGCCAGACGGCCCCGCGGGTGCGCCGCCACGACTGACCGGCCGTCGCCGGCGCGCCGAACAGCCGCCCGACGGGCCACAGCTGCAGGCGGACGCCGAGCCAGATCAAGACGACGACAAGCGCAAGCTGCACGATCAGGATCGGCAGCCGCGCCACGCCGACGGGGCCCGGCGTCAGGTCGCCGATCACGCTCGGCGCCCCGCCCGAGAGGACCGAGGCCGCCCAGGTCAGGCCGACGTATTCGACGAGGCCGCGGTCGAGCCGCCAGGCGGGCGCGCCGGCCAGCACCCTGAGCGCCACGGCCGAGGCGAGGCTCGGACCCAGCGCCAGGGCGAAATCGCCGAGCTCGGCGGCCAAGGCGTGCGGCCCCGGCTCCTCAAGTCCGGTCGCGTGGCGCCAGATCGTCTGGGCGGTGAACCAGGCCGCGAAGGTGAACCACACCGGCGCCAGCGCCGCCATGTGCTCCCGCGCCAGGCGATACGCATCGCCCGCCAGCCCGCCGCCGGTCACGGTCACGGTCTCGGACGCCTCGGCGACAACCGTCACTCGAGCCCCTCCCTTTCCCCACCGGAGGCTGCCTGCGGCGCCGCCTGGCGTCAAGACCG
>NZ_JAICYI010000065.1 GCF_025934275.1 Phenylobacterium sp. | reverse complement strand
GAAGGCTTCGGCCTGCTTGGGGGTCCAGCTGTCGGCGTCGCGGTGGACGGTCGCCAGCACCGAAGCCGCCTGCTCGCCGCCCATCACGCTTATCCGCGCGTTGGGCCAGGTGAACAGGAAGCGCGGGGAATAGGCGCGGCCGCACATGCCGTAGTTGCCGGCCCCGAACGAGCCGCCGATCAGCACCGTGAACTTCGGCACGTTGGCGCTCGCCACCGCGGTGACCATCTTGGCTCCGTCCTTGGCGATGCCGCCCGCCTCGTAGCGGCCGCCGACCATGAAGCCGGAGATGTTCTGCAGGAACACCAGCGGGATCTTCCGCTGGCAGGCGAGCTCGATGAAGTGCGCGGCCTTCAGCGCGCTCTCCGAGAACAGGACGCCGCTGTTGGCCAGGATCGCCACCGGATAGCCCCAGATGCGCGCGAAGCCTGTGACCAGCGTCGCGCCATAGAGCGGCTTGAACTCGTGGAACTCGGAGGCGTCGACGATCCGGGCGATCACCTCGCGCACCTCGTAGGGCGCGCGCACGTCGGGCGGGATGACGCCATAGAGCTCTTCGGGGTCGTAGGCCGGCGGCCGCGGCTCGGCGAGATCGAGCTCGACGCGCTTGACGGTGTTCAGGGCGCCCATGATCGAACGGGCGATGGAGAGCGCGTGCTCGTCGTCCTCCGCCACGTGGTCGACCACGCCCGAGCGGCGGCCGTGCGTCTCCGCCCCGCCCAGCTCCTCGGCCGAGATCACCTCGCCGGTCGCGGCCTTCACCAGCGGCGGGCCGCCCAGGAAGATCGTCCCCTGACCCCGTACGATGATCGTCTCGTCGCTCATCGCCGGCACATAGGCGCCGCCGGCGGTGCACGAGCCCATCACGCAGGCGATCTGGCTGATCCCCTCGGCGCTCATCCGCGCCTGGTTGTAGAAGATCCGCCCGAAGTGCTCGCGGTCGGGGAACACCTCGGCCTGGTGCGGCAGGTTCGCCCCCCCGGAATCGACCAGATAGACGCAAGGCAGCCGGTTCTGGATCGCGATCTCCTGCGCGCGCAGGTGCTTCTTCACCGTGACCGGATAGTAGGCGCCGCCCTTCACCGTGGCGTCGTTGGCGACGATCATCGCCTCGCGCCCGGCGATCCGGCCCACGCCGGTGATGATCCCGGCTCCCGGCGCCTCGTCGTCGTACATCCCGTTCGCGGCGAGCTGGCCCACCTCCAGGAATGGCGAGCCGGGGTCCAGCAGGCGCATCACCCGGTCGCGGGGGAGCAGCTTGCCGCGCCCGACGTGCCGCTCCCGCGAGGCCTTGGGGCCGCCGAGGGCCGCTTCCGCCGCCCGGCCGCGCAGCTCCGCCGCAAGTTCGCGGTTCAGCTTGGCGTTGGCGCGGAAAGCCTCCGAGCGCGGATCGACGTCTGAGCCGAGTTTCCTCATGGCCCACCTTCTGGCATGCGTTGCGGCCAAACCCAAGGAGGCGGGGCGCCATGCCCGAGACGATCAAGGTCTACGATGCTGCGCCCGGCGTGGCGGTGGTCGCCTTCAACCGGCCGGAGGTCGCCAACGCGCTCTCCACCCGGATGGGCGAGGAGCTGATCGAAGCCTGGACCGGGCTCGCCACGCGTTCCGACCTGCGCTGCGCCATCCTGACCGGCGAGGGCCGCCACTTCCAGGCCGGCGCGGACCTCAAGGAGCGCAACGGCATGACGGATCAGGCCTGGGCCGCCCAGCACAAGGTGTTCGAGGCCATGGCGCGGGCCCAGCTCGCCGTGCCCGCCCCGATCCTCGCCGCGGTCAACGGCGCGGCGATGGGCGGCGGCTGCGAGATGACGCTGCTCTGCGACTTCGCCTACGCGGCCGAGACCGCCCGCTTCGGCCTGCCGGAGGTGACGCTCGGCATCATGCCGGGCCTCGGCGGCACGCAGCTCCTCACCCGCTCCGTGGGCGAGCGGCGCGCGATCGAGATCCTGGTCTGCGGCCGGCCGCTCTCCGCTCAGGAAGCGCTCGAGGCCGGCATCGTCAACCGCGTGTTCCCGGCCGATCAACTGATGGGGGCCGCGCTGGAGACCGCCCGCCGCATCGCCGCCAACGCGCCGCTCTCGGTGCGCGCGCTCAAGCGGGTGGTCCACGCGGGCCATGGCCTGCCGCTCGCCGAGGCCATGGCGCTGGAGCTTTCCCATTACGACCGCCTGTTCACCACCGCCGACCGCCGCGAAGGCGTCGCCAGCTTCAACGAAAAGCGGACGCCGGAATTCCGCGGACTCTGACCCCGCTCCTTCCCGCGAAGGCGGGAATCCATTCGGCGGCTCAGCTTGGGTCCCCGCCGGCGCGGGGACGAGCGGTTGAGGAGGCGCACCATTGAGCGCTAGGCTCGGCGTGGGAGGAGCCCAGCCATGATCCGACGCGGCCGGCCGTACCTGGAATTCCGCGAGGAGCCCGCCAGCCCCGAGACCGAACAGCTGGAGCGCGAGGGCTACGCGATCGTCCGCGGCCTGCTCGACGAGGCCGAGGTGGCGCAGCTGCGCGCGGAGATCGGCGAGGTCTTCGAGCGCGATCCGCCCGACCAGCGCGGCGAGCGGCCGCCCGAGGATGCGGCCATGTTCCGCTACGCCATGCTGAACCGCTCGCCGGCCGCCCAGGCGGCGGTCGCCAACCCCAGGCTGCTTGCGGTCATCGAGCCGCTGCTGGGGGAGGACTGCCACGTCATCGCCAACACCGCCTGGCGCAATCCGGCCGGCCAGCCGGGCTCCCACGGCGGCCAGAACTGGCACATCGACGCGGGCCCCCATGTGCCGCTCCCCGCGGGCGTTCGCTGGCCGGCGGAGATCCCGCATCCGGTGTTCGCCATCGGCGTCCACCTCTACCTGCAGGACTGCGCCCTGGAGGACGGACCGACGGGCGTGATCCCCTACAGCCACCTCTCCGGACGTCCCCCGCCCGCCGAGCGGCGGCTCGACGACGACCTCACCTGGGAGGGGCGAGGCGTCACGCCGTTCATCGTCAAGGCGGGCGATGCGGGCCTGTTCGTCTCCGACATCTGGCACCGGCGGATGCCGACGCGCGACGGCGACCACGGACGCTTCTTCCTGCAGGTCCATTACGGGCGGCGCGACATCGCCCAGCGGATCCTCACCACCGTGCAATCCAACCAGCTCTCGCCGGAGGCGATCGCCCGCGCCGAGACGCCCCGCCAGCGTCGGGTGGTCGGACTGCACCCAGCCTTCTTCTATGACGGCTGATGTGGCGCGGGGCGACTGGAGCCGCCGCGAGCTGGCGGGAGCGGCGCTGGCCGGCCTGCCGGTGAGCGCCTTCGCAATTGCCGATCCGCTGTCCGGCGCGGCGCTTTATGCGGACGTGAAGACCTACGCCGGCTTCGGCGAGCACCGCACGGGCACGGCCGGTGACGAGGCGGTCACCGCCTGGCTCGAACGCGAGTTGCGCGCCGCCGGCTATGCGGTCGAGCGGCAGGGCTTCGACTATCCGGTCTTTTCGCTGCAGGCCGCGGCGGTGGAGCTGGCGGGCCGGCGCATCGAGGCCTTTCCGGTCTGGACGCCCAAGGCCGGTGTCGTCGCGGCGCCGCTGACCGTCGCACCAAGGCCAGGCGCGATCGTCGTGATGAGCTTTCCGTACGGGACCGGCGCGCCCCTGGAGGCTTCGGCGGTCTATCGCACGCCGGTGGCGACGGCGATCGCCGCCGGCGCGGCGGGCGTGGTCATCGTCACCGAGAACCCGCTGGGCGAATTGGTGGCCTACAACGCGCTTCCCAACGCGCCGCCCTGGCCGGTTCCCGTGGTCGGGGTGGCGGGCCGTCAGGGCGCCGCCCTGCAGGCCGCCGCCGAGGGCGGCGCGGACGTGCGGCTGCGGATCGCGGGCGGGCTCCACGCCGGGCGCGCCGAGAACGTCATCGCGCGGCGCCGCGGGCGCGGCAAGCCGCTGGTCATCTCGACGCCGAAGAGCGGCTGGTTCACCTGCGCCGGCGAGCGCGGCTCGGGGATCGCCATCTGGCTCGGCCTGGCGCGGCGCCTCGCGACGCGCGCGGACCTCGGCCTCATGCTCGTCGCGGCCTCCGGCCACGAGTTCGACGGCTACGGCGGCCGGCTGTTCGCCGAGCATCTGGCGCCGAAGCCCGCCGAGGCGCGCGGCTGGGTGCACATCGGGGCCAACGTCGCGAGCTACGATTTTGCGCTGCGCGACGGCGCGATCACGCGCCTCGACCACCCGCAGGCGGGCCGCAGGCTGGCGGTCAGCGAGGCGCTCCTGCCGGCGGCGCGCGAGGCCTTCGCGGGCCAGGTCGGCTACCAGCAGCCGGTCGACGTCGAGGTGCACGGCGCCCCCGGCGAGCTCGCCGAGTACCAGCGCCGCGGCTATCGGCCCCTGGTCGGCGTGGTGGGCATGCACCCGCTGCACCACACCCGGCGCGACCTGCCGGACGCGACCGGGCCTGCGGTGCTGGAGCCGGTGGCCCGCGGCCTGGCGGCCGTGGTGGAGCGTCTCTAGCCGGCCTGCGCCGGCGCGGCCGCTGGAGCTTCCGGCCGGCTCGGCAGGTCCGCGGTGCGGGCCGCGTAGTCGGGCAGCGGCGGCAGCGGCGCGCTGGGCGTGGGCTCGTACCAGAACGCCGTCGCCGACCAGTCGTCGGAGCGCTCGCGCAGGCGGCCCTTGTAGGCCTCCATCGTCGCGCCGCCCGCGCCGTCGGCGATGCCGATCTGCTGGATCGCGACGCGGATCTCCTCGCGCCAGGCGATGGGATCGGGGATGTGCCAGCGGTACATCGAGATCCGGCCCGTATCGCTGCTGTCGTCCCGTTCGCGCCAGCTGCAGCCATGGAACTGGAACGCCGTCGGCTGCAAGCCGAACGACAGGCCGACGTAGTCCTCCGAACCCGTCCCGCAGATCGTCGGGAACTCGCCGTCGCCGTCGAGATAGATCTTGATCTCGCCCTCGCCCCACCATTGCGGCGCCGTGGGTCGCACGCCGATCACCGCGCCCAGGTAGCGACCACGGCCTTCGCGGCGCGGCAGGATCTCGAAATCCTTGCCCGGCGTGGTCGGGTTCTCGCGCCGGAAGCAGGCGTGCAGCCGGCCGATGTCGGGCCCGTGGTCGTCGCCCAGGGTGTAGTCCACCTGGTAGAACAGCGGCATGGGCCGCGAATGCTCGTTGCTCAGCGTCAGCCGGGCGCGGCTCGCAAACGGCATCGGCAGCCAGACGTTCAGCGCCGCCCGCTCGCCGACCGAGTGCGCGGCCGACTGGAAGGGGGGCGTGTAGCCGTGGGCGAAGCCGAAGAAGTCGCCGAGCGGCGCCTCGATGCTCGCGTGCGCCTGGCCGTCCCACCAGGCGCGGATCACCGTCCCGCGCAGCGCCCGCGGCGAGCCTAGCGTGGTCATCCAGACGTGGCGGATCACGCCCGCGCCGGCGATGTCGCAGAGCGTCACCGTCTCGCCGGGCTGGATCAGTCGCGCCGGATCGCCTTTGCGCCCGACGCCCAGCGGGCTCGCAGCCCGGCCGCCGCCGCCCTTCGCGCCGGTCGGATTCTCGAAGCTGATCGAGCGGCTTTCGACGCCGGGACCGATGTCCCAGAGCGGCCGGCTCACCATTTGGTCCGCACCTGCGGCGCGGGATCGTCGATCAAAAGGATGTCGCTCATCGGCCGCCTCCGGTCTGCGGCGAGCTTGCGCCCTTCCCGCCGCG
This sequence comes from Phenylobacterium sp., assembly GCF_025934275.1. GTDB lineage: Bacteria > Pseudomonadota > Alphaproteobacteria > Caulobacterales > Caulobacteraceae > Phenylobacterium. The sequence continues at coordinate 14,648 of NZ_JAICYI010000065.1, read as the reverse complement.
GCAGGGAAGCCGTGGCGCGGGCCGGTCGGATCGGGGTAGGACTGGGGCGATGAGGATGCCCGCGCCCGACGAAGGAACGCTCGCCCGCAAGGCCGAGATCGTTCGAGCGCTCAAGAGGATCGTGCCCGGCGAGGGCGTGATCGGCGAGCCGGCGGGGCTGATCCCGTTCGAGTCCGACGGCCTCTCCGCCTATCGGCAGCGCCCGCTGGCGGTGGTGCTGCCGGAGACTGTCGAGCAGGTTTCGGAGGTGCTGGCCTGGTGCCAGGCGCATGCCGTCAAGGTGGTGCCGCGCGGCGCCGGCACCTCGCTCTCCGGCGGGGCGCTGCCGCTGCAGGACGGGATCATCCTGGGCATGGCGAAGTTCAACCGCATCCTGGAGGTGGATTACGAGAACCGCTGCGCGGTCGTGCAGCCGGGGGTGACCAACCTCGCGATCAGCGAGGCGGTGCGCGCGGACGGCTTCTACTACGCCCCCGATCCGTCCAGCCAGATCGCCTGCACCATCGGCGGCAACGTCGCCGAGAACTCGGGCGGCGTGCACTGCCTGAAGTACGGCCTGACCACCAACAACCTCCTCGGCTGCGAGATCGTGCTGATGGACGGCCAGGTCGTTCGCCTCGGCGGTCGCGGCTACGACGCCGCCGGCTACGACCTGCTGGGCGTGGTGACCGGCTCGGAGGGCCTCCTGGGGGTGGTGACCGAGGTCACCGTGCGCCTGCTGCCGACCCCGGAGACGGCGCGCGCGCTGCTGCTCGGCTTTCCGTCCGTCGAGGCGGCCGGGGCCACCGTCGCCGACATCATCGCCGCCGGCGTGATCCCGGCCGGGCTGGAGATGATGGACAAGCCCGCGACCCGGGCCGCGGAGGCGTTCGTCCATGCCGGCTATCCCACCGAGGCCGAGGCGCTGCTGATCGTCGAGCTGGACGGGCCGGAGGCCGAGTGCGCCGAGCTCGCGGCCCGGGTCGAGGCGCTGGCCCAGGCCCGCGGCGCCGATTTCATCCGGGTCTCGAAGAACGACGCCGAGCGGCTCGCCTTCTGGGCCGGGCGCAAGGCCGCCTTCCCGGCGGTGGGGCGGCTCTCGCCCGACTACTACTGCATGGACGGCACCATCCCCCGCCGCCAGCTGCCGCATGTGCTGACCCGCATCTACGAGCTGGGGCGAAGCTACGGCCTGGGGGTCGCCAACGTCTTCCACGCCGGCGACGGCAACCTGCACCCCTTGATCCTCTACGACGTCGAGAGGCCCGGCGACCTGGAGAAGGCCGAGGCGTTCGGCGCCGACATCCTGAAGCTGTGCGTCTCGGTGGGCGGGGTGCTGACCGGCGAGCACGGCGTCGGCGTCGAGAAGCGCGACCTGATGGGCGAGATGTTCGACGCCACCGACCTCGCCTGCCAGCAGCGGGTAAAGTGCGCCTTCGACCCCGAGCTCCTGCTCAATCCTGGGAAGGTGTTCCCGAGCCTGCACCGCTGCGCCGAGCTCGGCCGCATGCACGTCCACCACGGGAAGCTGGCCTTCCCCGAGCTGCCGCGCTTCTGATGCTGGACCTCGGGACCCGCGTCCATGAGCCGACCTCGCCGGACGAGGTGCGCGAGATCGTGGCCGAGGCGGCCCAGGCCGGACGGGCGCTGGAGGTCGTGGGCGGCGGCACCAAGCGCTCGGTGGGCGGCCCCGCCCGCGCCGACGCGGTGCTCAGCCTCGCCAGGCTCGACGCCGTCTTGGACTACGCCCCGGAGGAGCTGGTGCTCACCGCCCGTCCCGGCGCGCGGCTGAAGGACCTGGAGAAGCTCGTCGTCTCCGAGGGCCAGATGCTGCCGTTCGAGCCGCCCAGGCTCACCAAGCTCCTCGGGGCCAAGGGCGAGCCCACGCTTGGCGGCGTGCTCGCCGCCAACCTTTCCGGTCCGCGCCGCGTGCGGGCGGGCGCCGCGCGCGACGGCCTGCTGGGCTTTTCCGCCGTCAGCGGCCGGGGCGAGGCCTTCAAGGCCGGCGGCAAGGTGGTCAAGAACGTCACCGGCTACGACATCTCCAAGCTGATGGCGGGATCCTGGGGGACGCTCGCGGTGCTGACCGAGGTCACCGTCAAGCTGCTTCCGCGGCCGAAGACCGAGCTGACGCTGATGCTGTTCGGGCTGGATGACCGGCGCGCCGTCCAGGCGATGGCCGCGGCGCTGAATGCGCCTGTCGAGGCTTCCGGCGCGGCCCACATCCCCGCCGTCGTCGCCCGGCGCGCGCCGCTGAGGGCCGAGATGGCGGTGACCGCGCTCAGGCTGGAGGGCTTCGAGGCCTCGGTGAAGGCCCGCGCCGAGGCCCTGGCCGAGCGGCTGCGCGCGTTCGGCCGGGTGGAGCAGATCGACGCCAGGCACTCGCGCCAGTTCTGGGGCCAGGTGCGCGAGGCCGAGGCCTTCGCCGGCGGTCGCAGGCCGCTGTGGCGCATCTCCGTCCCGCCCGCCGCCGGGTGGCGGATCGGCGAGGCGGTGGGCGAGGCGCTCTACGACTGGGGCGGCGGACTCGTCTGGGCGCCCTGGGAGGACGCGGCCGCCGTGCGCGCCGCCGCCCGCGCCGCCGGCGGCCACGCCACGCTCTGGCGCGGCGAGGCGGGCGCGCCGGCCTTCGAGCCGCTGGAGGGGCCGCTCGCCGCGCTCACCGCTCGCGTCAAGGCCGCCTTCGACCCCGATGGCGTGCTGAACCCTGGCCGGCTGGCCGGCGAGGCCGCACGATGAAGACCGCCTTCGCCCCCGAGCAGCTCGCCGATCCGGAGTTCGCCGAGAGCCGCCAGACGCTGCGCAACTGCGTGCACTGCGGCTTCTGCACGGCCACCTGCCCGACTTACGTCCTCTTGGGCGACGAGCGCGACAGTCCGCGTGGCCGCATCGAGCTGATCCGCGACATGCTGGAATCCGGCCGCGCGCCGACCCGCGAGGCGGTGACCCACCTCGACCGCTGCCTTTCCTGCCTGGCCTGCGCGACCACGTGCCCGTCCGGCGTCGACTACGGCCAGCTGATCGGCCACGCGCGCAGCTACATCGAGGCCCGCTACCGCCGGCCATGGCCGGAGCGGCTGTTGCGCTGGGCGATCCCGCAGGTGCTCACCCGCCCGGCGCGGCTGCGCGCCGCTCTGGCGCTCGGCCGCCGCGCCCGGCGGCTGGAGCCCTGGCTCGCACGGGCGCGGATGGGCTCGCTGGCCGCCCTGCTGCGCCTGGTCCCGGAGCCTGGCCGGCCGAACCGCGGGCTCGGCGTCCATCCGGCGGTCGAGGCGCGGCGCGGGCGCGTGATCCTGCTGCAGGGCTGCGTCGAGCCGGAGATGGCGCCGCAGATCCGCGACGCCGCCGTCCGGCTGCTCGCCCGCGCGGGCTTCGACGTGGTGCTGGCGAAGGGGGAGGGCTGCTGCGGGGCCATCCCCGAGCACCTCGGCCAGGCCGGCGAGGCGCGCGCCATGGCGCAGCGCAACGTCCGCGCCTGGGCCAAGGTCGGCCCCACCGATGCGATCGTGACCACCGCCGCGGGCTGCGGCACGACGCTGAAGGCCTATGGGCGCGTGCTGGGGGAGGGAGCCGCCGCGGCCGCGGCCAAGGCGCGCGACATTCTGGAATTCCTCGATGAGGTCGGCCTGCCGGAGATCTCCAACCCACAGGGCCTGAGCGTCGCCTACCACGCGCCCTGCTCGCTGCAGCACGGCCAGCAGATCAGGGCCGCTCCGGCGCGCCTGCTGCGGGCGGCGGGCTTCGACGTGCGCGAGGTCCCCGAGGGCCACCTCTGCTGCGGCTCGGCCGGGGTCTACAACATCCTGCAGCCCGCGCTGGCCGGCCGGCTGCAGGCGCGCAAGGCCGCCAACATCGCCCGCACCGGCGCGCTGATCGTGGCGGCCGGCAACGTCGGCTGCATCGCCCAGATCGCCCCGGCGGTGTCAGCGCCGGTGGTGCATCCGGTCGAACTGCTGGATTGGGCGACCGGCGGCCCGCGGCCGCTGTCGCTGGATCAGGTGGCGGCCACGGCGAAGGCCGCCGCGCCCGCGGACGCAGACTGAGCGGCGGGTGCGGTCAGCGTCGGTCAGGTCGCCGCGCAGGCGTCGGCCAGGCCGCGATCGACGGGGATCGGGGCTTCCGCGGCGCCGGCGCCGCCCGGCGGACGGCGCGAACTCACGAAGTGCCCGAAGCCGGGCGGGCGCCCCTTGGGCCGGACGGGGTGCTTGGAGAAGGACCGGAGCCGCTCGAGCAGGTCATCGAGCGTCTCACTCGACCCCTGGAGGTCTGGTTTCAGCTGGCGGTTCGTCATGGGCGGTGATTATGCCATTTTCCGCGACAGAACGCCACAGTTAAGAAAGCAGAAATCTCTGGCGGAGCTCGGTTCGTGATTCGTTGACCGCCCCAGCGGCAAGCCCGTACGGTCCGCCTCCCAGTCTCGGGAGACACTCATGAAGCTCTACCAGTCGATCGGGCCCAATCCGCGGGTCGTGAAGATGTTCATAGCCGAGAAGGGCATCGACGTGCCGCGCGAGGACATCGACCTGATGGGCGGAGAGAACCGGCGGGCGCCCTACACCTCGAGGAATCCGGCCGGCCAGTCGCCCTGCCTCGAGCTCGACGATGGCGCGCATCTCTCCGAGATCACCGCGATCTGCGAGTACCTCGAGGAAAAGCATCCCAACCCGCCGCTGATCGGGACCACGCCGGAGGAGCGCGCCGAGACCCGCATGTGGACCCGCCGCGTCGATCTGAAGATCTGCGAGCCGATGGCCAACGGCTTCCGCTTCTCGGACGGGCTGCGCCTGTTCCAGGACCGCATCCTCACAGTCCCCGAAGCCGCGCCCGGCCTGAAGTCCATGGCCAAGGACGGCGAGACCTGGCTCGAGAACAACTTCAAGGGGCCGTGGCTGGCGGGCGAGCGCTTCACCCTGGCCGACATCCTGCTCTACGCCTTCATCGACTTCGGCGGTCAGGTGGGCCAGCCGCTCGATCCGGACTTCAAGAAGCTCACCGCCTGGCGCGACCGGGTGAAGGCGCGGCCGAGCGCGACCGCCAGCGCCTGAGCCGGACGGGGCCCGGCCCGCGGGATCGAACGGCGAGCTGATGGGTTCTGCGGCCCATGCAACGACCCGTGGCTGAGCCCCGCGCCGCGCCCGCGTCCGGCGCGCCCGACGGCCTGCCCGTTCCGCGCCGCTACTGGTCGGTGGCCACCATCTGGCTGGCCATGACCATGTCGGTGCTGGACGGGGCGATCGCCAACGTCGCGCTGCCGACCATCGCGCGCGAGCTGCAGGCCACGCCCGCCGGCTCGATCTGGATCGTCAACGCCTATCAGCTGGCGATCACCGTCACCCTGCTGCCGCTGGCGGCGCTCGGCGACAAGCTGGGCTACCGGCGCGTCTACATGGCGGGCCTGGCGATCTTCACCGCAGGGTCCCTGGGCTGCGCGCTGTCGCACACGCTGCTCGAGCTCACCACGGCGCGGGTGCTGCAGGGCCTGGGCGCGGGCGGGATCATGAGCATCAACTCCGCCCTGGTGCGGCACACCTATCCGCAGCGGATGCTCGGCCAGGGCATCGGCCTGAACGCGGTGGTGATCTCCATCTCGGCGGCGATCGGGCCGACGGTCGCCTCGGGCATCCTCTCGATCGCCTCCTGGGAGTGGCTGTTCGCGATCAACGTGCCGATCGGGGTGGTGACCATCGCCATCGCCGGCCGGGCCCTGCCGCGCACCGAGGGCTCGGGCCGCAAGCTCGACGTGACCTCGGCGATCCTCAGCGCGATCGCCTTCGGGTTCCTGATCATGGGCGCCGAGGGCGTGGTGCGACAGAGTCTCGTCCTGGGCCTCGTCGAGCTGGCGATCGGCGCTCTGGCGGCGGCGGCGCTCACCTGCCGCGAGCTCGGCCGCCCGGCGCCGCTGGTGCCGTTCGACCTGCTGCGGATCCCGATCTTCGGGCTCTCGATCGCGACCTCGATCGTCTCCTTCGCCGCCCAGATGCTGGCCTACGTCTCGCTGCCCTTCTACTTCCAGGGCGTGCTCGGCCGCAGCGCTGTCGAGACCGGCTTCCTGATGACGCCGTGGCCGCTGGCGGTGGGGCTCACCGCGCCGATCGCCGGGCGCCTCGCCGACCGCTACCCCGCGGGCCTGCTGGGCGGGATCGGCCTGGGAGTCTTCGCGGTCGGGCTCACGCTGCTGTCGATGATCCACCCGGGCGCCTCGAACCTCGACATCGTCTGGCGGATGGCGGTGTGCGGGATGGGCTTCGGCTTCTTCCAGTCGCCGAACAACCGGGCGATGGTGAGCTCTGCGCCGATGCATCGGTCGGGCGCGGCGGGCGGCATGCTGGCCACCGCGCGGCTCCTCGGCCAGACGGCCGGCGCGGTGACCACGGCGGTGTTCTTCCACCTCGCCGGCACCCACGCGACGACGGTCGCCCTGGCGACCGCCGCCGGCGTCGCCGCGGTCGCCGCCCTGGTCAGCCTGCTCCGGCTGAAGCTCGCACCGCCGTCGCGTCCGCCGCGCGAGGAGATCGGCCAGCTCGCCGCCGGCCCCTAGCCGCGGAAGACGCGTCGAGCGGTTGCGGACCGCCGGCCAATCCGTGCTAGGCACGGACCGTTGATCCGCTGGGGGCGGCATGGAGATCCACAGACCCAAGCCGTGGCACGGCTTGCGCGAGCTCGCCAAGGAAGTCGGCGTGATCGTGATCGGCGTGCTGCTCGCGCTCGGCGGCGAACAGCTTGTGGAAGCCCTGCACCGCGGCGAGCAGGCGAGGCTCGCGGAACGCGCCATGCGGCTGGAGCTCGCCGAGGACGACGGGCCGCAAGCCTATGGCCGGGTGGTGATCGGTCCCTGCCTGGGCAACCGGATCGCCTCGATTCATGACGCCGCGCTCACCGCGCCGAGCGATGAGCTCCGCAAACAGGTCGCGGCCTACGCGCCGCCGTTCAGGACCTGGGACAGCGAGGCGTGGAAGGCCGTCGTCTCATCGGACATCGCCAACGTCATGGGCGCGGAGCGGCTGGTCGAATGGTCGGCCGCCTACCGCACCGTGCCGCGGCTGAACGACATCAATGCGCGCGAAGACGATCTGGCCGCAGAACTGCGCGAGGCGCTGCCACCGTCCGGCGAAGCCTCCGCTGCGGAGCGTCAGAACCTGCGACGCCTGGCGGGGCTGCTGCGGAACGCCAATGTCGGCTTGACCCTGGGATCCCAGCTGTTACTCGCGCGGAGCGGCCGACTGGACGCCCCCGTGTCCGTCCGCACCCAGCAGAGCCTGCTCCGTCAGGCCCGCGCGCTTTACGGCGCCTGCGTCACCGCGCCGGACCTCGCCGCGCCTGGCGCGGCGCAAAGCCCGGCGGCCAACCTGAGGAGCTCGTTTCGGTAGCCGGCCCCTAGCCCACCATCCGCGCGCGGCCTTCCCAGTAGGGCTTGCGCAGCTCGCGGCGGAGCACCTTGCCCGAGGCGTTGCGCGGCAGAGCGTCAATGAAATCCACCGACTTGGGCGCCTTGAAGCCGGCGATCCGCGCCCGCGCCCAGGCGATCACCGCCTCGGGGTCGGGCCGCGCGCCCGGGGCAAGGACCACGATGGCCTTCACCGCCTCGCCCCAGCGTTCGTCCGGCACGCCGATCACCGCCACGTCGGCCACCCCGGGCGCACCCATGATCGCGTTCTCGACTTCGGCCGGATAGACGTTCTCGCCGCCGGAGACGATCATGTCCTTCACGCGGTCGTGGACGAAGAAGTAGCCCTCGGCGTTGCAGTAGCCGGCGTCGCCGGTCCGCAGCCAGCCCTGCGGCGTGATCGTATCGGCGGTGGCGTCCGGCCGGTTCCAGTAACCCGCCATGACCAGCTCGCAGCGCATGGCGATCTCGCCGATCTCGCCCACGTCGGCGTCGGAGCCGTCGTCGCGCAGGATCTTCACCTCGATCGAAGGCCACGGCTTGCCGCAGGAGCGCAGCAGCTCGCCCTCGTGCGCCTGCGGCGGCAGGTAGGTCCCCGCGCCGGTGGATTCGGTCATGCCGTAGAACTGGATGAAGCCGCAGCCGAAGCGGGCCTTCGCCTGCGCCAGCACCGCCTCGCCGATCGGAGAGGCGCCGTAGGCGATGGTCTTCAGGCTGGAGACGTCGGTGGTCGCCGCCTCCGGGGTCTGCAACAGCATGTTGATCATCGCCGGCACCAGGAAGACGTGCGCCACCCGCTCCGCCTCGATCAGCCGCAGCACCTCGGCGGGCCGGAACTCCGGCAGGACGATCACCCGCCCGCCCGCCGCCAGCCCTGAGAAGCTGATGTTGGTGCCGGCCACGTGGAACAGCGGCATGACGATCAGCACGGTGTCGTCCGGCCCGTAGTCGAATCCCTCCACCTGCGTGCGCAGGTCGAGGAAGGCGGTGTAGTTGGCGTTGTTGAGCCGCACGCCCTTGGGCAGGCCGGTGGTGCCGGAGGTGTAGAGCTGCAGGACGTCGTCGGCGCTCTCGGGGTCCGCGGGCGCCGGTCCGGCGGCTGCGTCGCGCAGGGCCTCGTAGCGCTCGAATCCGGCGCGTTCGCCGCCCACGCCGATCAGCCGGATCGGACGGTCGACCTGCTGGACGACCTGCTCGGCCGCGGCGAAGAACTCCGGCGTCACGAAGAACAGCTCGGCGCCGGAATCCTTGAGGATGAAGGCGATCTCCGGGATCGCCAGGCGGCTGTTGATGGGGGCCAGGCACACCCGCGCCATCGCCGCGCCGAAGAAGATCTCGAAGAACGCCTCGGAGCTGCGGCCGAGCCAGGCGATGCGATCGCCGGGGCCGGCGCCCTGCGCGGCCAGCAGGCCCGCGACCTTGCCGGCGCGCCGCTCCAGCTCCGCGTAGCTCAGCCGTCGGTCCTCGATCTCGATGGCGGTTCGCGCACCGAACCGGGCGGCCTGGACGCGGGGAATGTCGGCGAGACGCCGGATAGGATCGCTCATCAGCCCAGTCTGCTAGCGCATCCGGGCCGTCGCCGCCACGGCGAAGCCGCTCAGGCCGCCTGGCCGTAGAGGATCAGGCTCGAGAGGTCTTCCGCTCCCGGATCCCGGCGCAGGTGGGCCCCGACGGCCTTCGCCGCCCGGCGTCGCGTCCGGCGCACCCGCACGACGATCGGGGGCGCCTTGCGCCGCACGGCGCGATGCAGCGTGCTCATGGCTTTTTCTCCATGCTGACGCCTTCAAACAGCTTGGCTTTGCCGCTGGTTCCCGGGGCGGCGCGCGGACGCGGCGCGCGGATCAGTTGAGCTTGAGCCGAATGAAGCCCATGGCCCCTTGCGGCTCGCTTCGGCCGTAGGACGCGCGCAGGCCGGCCGGCACGAAATTCACCGCATAGAGCCCGCCGACGCCGAAGCTCCAGTGCGGGGTGAAGGTGAAGTCGCGCACCGCGCCGGCCGAGATCTTGCCCACCGTGAAGACAGGGCCGCGCGCGCCCGGCGGCAGGGCGAGCTCGTCGGTCGCGACCCGTTCGGCGCGCGTGAACAGCGTCCAGTCGAGGTTCGGCCGCACCGCGCTCTCCAGCGCATAGCCGTCCAGGTCCCCGTGTTCGCTCGTCCGCCGGCCCCAGGCCGCGGTCGTCGACCAGTAGCCGCCCCGGCCGAACGGGACGGTGTAGATCGCGCTCGCCGACCAGCGGCGGATGTTCTCGTCGGGCGCGAGCTGCTCGGGGCTCTTCTGGTCGGCCCACGAGGCCTGCAGCGCCCAGTTCGCGCTCGGATTCCAGGAGATCCGGGCGGCCGTGGAGTCCAGCTTCGGAGCCTCGATGTCGAAGCGGTGCTGGTCGGGCTCGCGGCCGCGGAAACGGGAGACCTCGAGCTTCCAGTTGTCGTGGACGTAGCCGGCCGTCACCACGCCCATGCTGATGTGGGTGGAATCCAGCCAGTGGTGGCTGATCGGCGCCTCGGGGCTGTCCATGATCGACAGCCGGTGCATGAAGGCGGGCGGCCCGAACGCCGGCTCCCCGGGCAGGCCGGCATAGACGAACACGCTCTGCTTGCTCGCGAGACGGTAGGCGTAGGAGCCGGAGAGCTCCATGAACAGGTCGTGCGGGTGCTGCCGGTCGACGAGCGGGGTGACCCCGTTCGCCGTCTCGCCGGTCGCCAGGAGCTCCGGAAAGCCGCTCTTGCCCATGAACGGCTCGGGGCTGAGCATAGCGCGGAACTGCAGCGTGCCCTTCTCGCCGACGTCGCGCTTGGCCATCGCCATCAGCATGCCGGAGACGAAGGCCTTGTCATCGCCGCGCGGGCCCTGCTGCCAGTCGTAGACGCCGTTGATCGTGGCGTGGACCATCACCATCCAGTCGCCGGACATGATGTGCAGCCCCGTGTGCGGCGAGGCGTCTGGCTGCCAGGACGTGCCCGAGGCTTCGCGGTTCATCACGTAGTCGCCGAGCGCGGCCGACGTCATGCTCCGCATCCCCGCCATGCCGGGCATCCCCGCCATGGATTGCGCCATGGCGGGCGAGGCGATGAAGACGGCGGACAGCGCCGCCGAGGCGAGCAGGGTTCTCACCGGTGGGCGCGCTCGAGGAGCTCGATCAGCTCGGCCGCCTTCCTGCGCTGCTCGTCCTTGTCGCCGCTGACGATCGCGCCCTCGATGCAGTGGCCGAGGTGGTCGTTGAGGATTTCCGTCTCCACCCGGGCGAGGGCGGCTCTCACCGCCTGCACCTGGGTGAGGATGTCGATGCAGTAGCGGTCGTCCTCCACCATCCGCGCGACGCCGCGGACCTGGCCTTCCACGCGTTTCAGCCGGTTCAAGAGGCCGGGCTTGGTCTCGCGGCGCATCGGCGAAGCTCCTTCTCGACGGCCGCGCGATCCTATACCCCCTCAGGGTAATTGCAATATGCCCCTGACGGGTATACGGAGTCTGCGAGGAGACGGCTGCATGTCCGACCCGCACGCCCATCGCCATCACCCTGGCGCGCCCGGCGAAGCCGACCCGGGCAAGACCGCCGTGGACCCCGTCTGCGGCATGAAGGTGAACCCCGAGACCACGCCGCATCACGCCGAGCATGCGGGCGAGACCTATTACTTCTGCGGGAACGGCTGCCGCACGAAGTTCGTCGCCGACCCAGCCAGATATCTGTCGCCGAAGCCGGCGGAGCCCGCGCCTCCGGCTCCGGCCGGGACCCTCTACACCTGCCCCATGCACCCCGAGGTGCGCCAGGAGGGTCCCGGCGCCTGCCCGATCTGCGGCATGGCGCTGGAGCCCGTCACCGTCACCGCCGAGACCGGCCCGAGCCAGGAGCTCAGGGACATGAGCCGGCGGTTCTGGATCGGGCTCGTCCTGACAGTCCCGGTGTTCGCCCTGGAGATGGGCGGCCATCTCGCGGGCTCGAGGATGATGCTCAGCCGGCATGCGTCGAACTGGATTCAGTTCGCGCTCGCGGCGCCGGTGGTGCTCTGGGCCGGCTGGCCGTTCTTCGTCCGCGGCTGGGCCTCGCTGCGCACGAGAAGGCTCAACATGTTCACTCTCATCGCCATGGGCGTGGGGGTGGCCTGGCTCTACAGCGTGGTCGCGGTCCTTGCGCCGGGCGCCTTCCCGCCGGCGTTCCGCGACGCCTCAGGGGCCGTGCCGGTGTACTTCGAGGCCTCGGCCGTGATCACCGTCCTCGTGCTCCTGGGCCAGGTGCTGGAGCTGCGCGCCCGCGAGCGGACGTCCGGCGCCATCAAGGCCCTGCTCGACCTCGCGCCCACGACCGCGCGCCGGATCCGCGACGACGGGACCGATGAGGAGGTCACCCTCGACCTGATCCACGTCGGCGACCGGCTGCGCGTCCGGCCGGGCGAGAAGGTCCCGGTCGACGGCGAGCTGACGGAAGGCCGCGTCTCCATCGACGAGAGCCTCGTGACCGGCGAGTCCATGCCGGTGACCAAGGCGGCCGGCGCCAGGGTGGTCGCGGGCTCCATCAACAAGACGGGCTCCTTCGTCATGCGCGCCGAGAAGGTGGGCGCCGAGACGCTGCTCGCCCGCATCGTCCAGATGGTCGCCGAGGCGCAGCGCAGCCGCGCGCCGATCCAGCGCATGGCCGACCGGGTCTCCGCCTGGTTCGTCCCCGCCGTCATCGCGGTGGCCGTTCTGGCCTTCGCCGTCTGGGCGTTGGTCGGCCCCGAGCCTCGCTTCGCCTATGCGCTCGTCGCCGCCGTGTCGGTGCTGATCATCGCCTGCCCCTGCGCGCTCGGGCTAGCGACGCCGATGTCGATCATGGTGGGCGTCGGTAGGGGGGCCCAGGAAGGCGTGCTGATCAAGAACGCCGAGGCGCTGGAGCGCTTCGAGCGGATCGACACCCTGGTGGTCGACAAGACCGGCACGCTCACCGAGGGGCGCCCGGCGCTGACCGCGATCGCCGCCGCCGCCGGTTTCGAGGAAGGCGAACTCCTGCGCCTCGCCGCCAGCCTCGAGCGCGGCAGCGAGCATCCCCTGGCCGACGCCATCCTGCGCGCGGCCAAGGATCGGGGCCTGACGCTCTCGGAGGCGCAGGACTTCGATTCGCCGGTGGGCAAGGGCGTGCTTGGGACCGTCGAGGGCAGGCGCATCGTCCTCGGCGGTTCGCGGCTCATGAGCGAGCAGGGCGCCGACATCGGGCCGCTGGAAGGCCAGGCCGAGCGCCTGCGCGCGGAAGGCGCGACCGCGATCTTCGCCACGATCGACGGCAAGCTCGCCGGCGTGCTCGGCATCGCCGATCCGGTGAAGCCGACCACGGCCGAAGCCGTGCAGGCGCTGCAGGCGGAAGGCGTGCGGCTGGTGATGATGACCGGCGACAACCGCACCACGGCCGAAGCGGTGGCCCGCAGGCTCGGGATCGACGAGGTCGAGGCCGAGGTCCTGCCTGAGGACAAGGCCAAGGTGGTCCAGAGGCTCCGGGCCGAGGGCCGCGCCGTCGGCATGGCCGGCGACGGGGTCAACGACGCGCCGGCGCTGGCCGCGGCCGAGGTCGGGATCGCCATGGGCGCCGGCGCCGACGTCGCCATCGAGAGCGCCGGCGTCACCTTGCTCAAAGGCGACCTCGTGGGGCTGGTGCGGGCGCGCCGCCTCTCGCGGGCGGTGATGCGCAACATCCGCCAGAACCTGGCCTTCGCCTTCGTCTACAACACAGCCGGCGTGCCGATCGCGGCGGGCGTGCTCTATCCGCTGTTCGGCTGGCTGCTCTCGCCGCAGATCGCCGCCGCCGCCATGGCGCTCTCCTCCGTCAGCGTCATCACCAACGCCCTGCGCCTGCGCGCGGCGAAGCTGTAGCGGACGGCCGTCCGCGCGCGCCGCTCAGACCTGCAGCCGGTCCTCGGGCCGCGCGACCAGGGCGTACAGCACCGGCATCAGGAAGACGCTGATCGCCAGCCGGGTGATGAGCCCCGCCACGATCACCAGCGCGAACGGCCGCTGGGAATCGGTGCCGACGCCGGTGGCGAGCGCCGCCGGCAGCAGGCCGAGCGAGGCGACCAGGGCGGTCATCATGATCGGCCTGAGCCGCAGGATCGCGCCCTCGCGGATGGCCTGGCCGGTGGGCATGCCGCCGGCGCGCAGCTCGTTGACGTAGGAGATGTAAACCACCGCGGTCAGCACCGAGACGCCGAACAGGGCCAGGAAGCCGACCCCCGAGGAGACGGAGAACGGCGTGCCGGTCGCCCACAGCGCCACGAGCCCGCCGATCGGGGCCGAGAGCACCATGCCCGCGAGGGTGATCAGCGGGAACTTGAAATTGCCGTAGAGCCCGAACAGCAGCAGGAAGATCGCCCCGAGCGTCAGCGGCAGGATCAATTGCAGCTGCCGGTTCGAGGCGGTGTAGTCGGTGTACTCGCCGCCCCAGTCCGCCCGATAGCCCTGCGGCAGGCGCACCCGCTCGTGCACGGCGCGGATCGCATCGCCCACCGCGGCCGCCAGGTCCCGGCCCTCAACCGAGAACTGCACGCCGATGTAGCGGCTGTCGTTCTCGCGGTAGATGAACGAGGCGCCGTTGACGACCTTGATGTCGGCGAGCTGCTTGAGCGGGATCTGCTGGCCGGCCGGGGAGGGCACGGGGATCTCGCCGATCTGTTCGGCGTCGCCGCGGAACTGCGGCGACAGGCGAACGACCAGGTCGAACTGCTTCTCGCCCTGCACCACCCGGGTGGCGGTGTCGCCGCCCACCGCCGTCTGGATGAGCGCGTTCATGTCGGCGACATTGATGCCGTAGCGGGCGATCCGGTCGCGATCGATGGCGACGCTCAGGCTGGGCTGGCCGAGCTCCTTGACCACCGTCACATCGGTGACGCCGCGCACCCCTGCGAGCACGCGGCGGATCTCGCTCGCCTTGTCCTGCAGCGTCTTGAGGTCGGGGCCGTACACCTTGACCGCGAGCGCGCTTTTCAGGCCCGTCTCGGCCTCGTCGACGGCGTCCTCGGCCGGCTGGGAGTAGTTGAAGTCGATCCCGGGGAAGCTCTCCAGCCGCTTGTCGATCGCCCGGATGAGGTCGGCCTTGCTGCGGTGCGGGCCGGTCCATTGGGAATAGGGCTTCAGCCCGACATAGAACTCCACGTTGAAGAAGCCGGTGGCGTCGGTGCCGTCGTCCGGCCGGCCGAGCTCCGACGTCACGGTCGTGACCTCCGGGAAGGACGCCAGGATCGCGCGCACCTGCGGCGCGACCTTGGCCGCTTCGTCGAAGGAGATGCTGTAGGGCATGGTCGCCCGCACCCACAGCGCGCCTTCGT
>NZ_JAICYI010000062.1 GCF_025934275.1 Phenylobacterium sp. | reverse complement strand
TTCATGCGAACCATCTTCCTTGTCGGCACGGCCTATTCCGGCTCGACCGCGCTCAGCCGCGAGTTCGCCCGCGACCCGCGGATCGACATGATGGGCGAGCTCGACCGGCTGTCCGTGTTCCAGCCGTGGTCGGGCCATGTCGACGAGCACCTGGAAAACCGTTGCCGCGTCTGCTTCGTGGGCGACCGCGCCGACGACTGCCCGGTGTTCAACAGCGAGCTCCAAGCCGAAGCGAGCCAAGGCTCCCTCAGCGAGCGCTATGCCGCAGTTCGCCGTCGCTTCCCCGCCGAGATTGCGCTCGATGGTTCGAAGAATCCGAACTGGATGCGCAGCGTCGTCGCGGAGAGCCCTCAGGTGCAAGCCGCGGCGATCATCCTAACCCGCTTGCCATGGGCGTTCGCCCACAGCGTCCGCGACGCGGACGGCCTCGACCTGGTGCAGGGCGCAGCCCGGTGGCGGGAGGCCTATCAAAGCGCACTGCGCATCGTGGCCGACCTCGGAATCCCGTCCGTGGTAATCCGGTACGAGGATTTCCTGATGAACCGCGCCGATAGCGAAGCCGCAGTGAGCCGGCTGCTCGGTTTCCGGCCAGAGCGCACCCGTCCAGCCGCCGTCGGCGTGCACCATGCGATAGGAGGCAATCTCGGCGGCTTCGTGGGCATGCAGGGGGTGGATGAACGAGCGCTCGAGAAATCAATCTCGGGCGAGGCGCGCGCCGGGAACTACGAAAACCCCAACGACGCCTTCAAGGTGCAGAATCCGGGTCTCCGCACCCACGAACTGGTGCTCACCGAGCGCTGGCGCGGCGAGCTCACGGTTGCAGAGTTCTCGGCCGTGCTGCACGTGCCTGGCGTCTGGGAAACCGGCCGGCTCCTCGGCTACGACCTGCTCTATCACCTCACCCGCTGAGCGATGCGCACCGTCTTCATTCTCGGGACGGCGTTCTGCGGATCGACAGCCGTTGCCCGGGAACTCGCGCGCGACCCGCGAATCGACACCATGGGGGAGATTGACCGCCTCTCCCCCTTTCGGGCCTGGTCGGGCCAGGCGCCGGATCGGGTGCTGGATGTCTGCCGGATCTGCGGCATGGCGGGCCGTGAACACGACTGCCCGGTCTTCGATCAAAGCCTTATTGCAGAAGCAACCGAGGCCGGTTTGGGCGGCTACGCCGCCGTGCGCAGGCGCTTCGCCGCGCCCGTTGCGCTCGATGGGTCCAAGAATCCGTGGTGGATGCGCCAGGTCGTCCTGTCCACGCCCGGCCTCGATCCCGCGGCCATCATCCTCGCGCGCCTGCCTTGGGCCTATGCCTATAGTGACAGCCAGGCGGGCGGATACGATCTCACACGGGCGGTCGTGGCCTGGCGGGACGTTTATGACGGCGCGCTCCAGATCACCGCGGACCTCGGCGTTCCGTCGCTGGTGATCCGCTACGAGGATTTCATTCTGAACCGCTCGGCCGGAAACGCGGCCGTGTCGCGCCTGTTCGGGTTCACGCCCGAAACCACCCGGCCGGCGGCGGTCGGCCTGCACCACGCCATTGGCGGAAATCTGGGCGCCTTCCTTGGCATGAGCGGCATCGACGAGACCGCGGTGCGCGCCACCCAGGTCGACGAGCGCGAGGCGTTCAAGCTGGAGGCCGAGCACCTCCGCTCTGAGGAGCTGGCCCTGGTGGAGCGCTGGCGCGGCGAGCTGACCGCCGGGGACTTCTCGCAGGTCTTGAGCGTACCCGGCGTGTCTGAGACAGCCGGGCTGCTCGGCTACGACCTCGTCCGCCACCTCACCCGCCGAGCCGGCGGCCGGCCTACGCCGCCGCGACCGCCTGGGGCTCGGCCGCCGCGCGCGCCCGTTCGGCGATCGGGCGGAACACCACCACCAGCACCAGGTCCTCGCCGGCGTCCGGCGGCGGAGGGACCATGATGAAGGCCTCCTCGCCGGTCATCTGCATCAGCCCGCCGGGGCCGCCGCCGACGCCCTCGAACACCGGCTGGGCGGGAATGGTCGAGGCGCCCTCGCGCTCGGTGGCCCACAGGCTCGCCGCCCTGGCGAAGCCGATCTCCTGCACCTGCACGAAGTCGTAGAGCTTGCCGAACTGCAGGCCGATGGCGTAGCGCGACCGGCCGATCGGGATGCAGGCGGTGTAGTAGCCGGCGTGCGTCGGCATGGCCTCGATGCGCTGCAGGTCCACGTGCTGGCCGTCGGCCGCCATGATCGGCAGCTCGATCACGTGGTCGGAGAAGTCCTTCTGCCGCAGGTCCAGCCCGAAGCGCGACTGGGCGAGCAGCGTCAGGCTGAGCGGCAGGCCCTGGCCGCGCAGCTCGGCCGAGAGGTACATCCGCCGCGACTTGCCCATGTAGAAAAGGCCGAGCCGGCGAAGCCCCGCCTCGGCCTGGGCGGGGTCGAACAGCTCCAGCGTCTCGTCGCTGCCGAGGTTCACGTCGTGCTGGAACTCGCCCAGCACCGCGAGCTCCTCCGGCAGCGGCAGGAACAGCAGCCGCGCCAGGGCGGCGACGGCGGCGCGGCGCTGGGCGGCCTCGTCGGCCGAGGCCGGCGGGCGGTGCATCGCCTCAGGCCCGGCGGCCACGAACCGTAGGGCGGCCGCCTGCACGCGCTCGCGCACCGCGCTCTGGGCGGCCTTGATGTCATTGCGCCGCCGGACCGGACCCGCCGCATCGTAGTCGATCACCGAGCCTTGCGAGGCGGTGCAGAGCTGCTCCAGGACCGCGACGTAGGCGGTGAGCGCGTTCAGCGTCCAGGTGTCGTAGTTGCGCTTGTCGATGAAGCCGCGCTTGTCGAGACTGGAGACCTCGCTCTCGGAGAGCAGCAGGTAACGGCCGGCCACGTGCACGCCGAGCTCGCGGCGCAGCAGGGCGTCGATGTTGTTCTGGACCGTGCCGTTATAGCCGAGGTCGACCAGCATCAGGGTGTCGCCGGGCTTCGGGTCCGCCACCCGGCGCAGATAGTCGACCAGCCGCCCCGCGAACGCCTGCGAGCGGGCCTTCACGCGCCCCAGGACCCGCGGCTTCCTGGCCTCGCTGTAGAACCGCGACCGGCGGGTCTCGATCGGGCCGCGGCCGATCGCCTGGGCGGCCTCCTCCGGCGTGAACAGCAGCTGCTTGGCGATGTACTCCGGCGCGTCGGTCTCCAGGTGCTTCTCGGCATAGGCGATCACCGCCTCGTCCGAGGCGAAGGCGGCGGCCTGCGAGGTGAAGCGGCTGATCTCGGCGGCGAGCGCGCGCGGCGCGCCGGCCTCGTAGGCGCGCATCGGCAGGTAGCCGTCGCGCATCAGGAAGACCGGCAGCACGCGGCCGCCCCGCTGCTTCTCCAGCAGGCCCGCCTCGGCCTCGATCCAGCGGGCGAAGGCGGCGAGGATCGGACCCAGCACGGCGTAGCCCAGCGCCTCGGTCGCATCGGCGCGGTCGCGGTGGACGGCGAGCTGCGCGCGGTGCGGCTGCAGGACGGGCTGGCGCATCTCGGGCGCGCCGCCGATCAGCCGGTCGGCCGCCGCCTCCAGGCGCAGCCGCTGGACGTCGGAGGCGTCGAACTGCTCCAGATGCGCCGCGACGATGCCCAGCGCCTGCGGGGCGGTGAGGTCGGCGCCCTTGTTGTCGCCGATGTGCAGGATGTGATCGGGCGCGACGGCGAGGGCCTTCAGCACGTCCTTGAACAGGCCGCCTGCCTTCGGGCGGCCGTATTGCGACGAGCAGAACACCCGGTCGATCAGGCCGGCCACGTCTTCGCCCGCGGCCCGCGCGATCAGCTCGCGCAGCATGGCCTCGTCCAGGTAGGTGTCGCTGACGATCATCACCTCGAGGCCCGCGGCCTTGGCGCGGCGCATCAGCTCGACGGTGGGCCGGAAGGCGAAGCAGTGGCGCGCCTCGGCGTCGAGCTCCGCCTGGATCAGCCGCGCCTGCGCCGCCGGGTCGCCCGGCGCGGCGCAGGCGTAGATGTCGGCGATGCCCACCTCGTCGCGGCCCAGGCACTTGGCGCGGCGGCGGGCTGCGGCCTCGGCGATCATCCGCTGGATCGGGCTGCAGCCGTGCGCCTCCAGTTCGGCGAACACGTCGGTGGGCTTGTGGGTGTTGCGCCAGATCAGCGTGTCGAAGCAGTCCAGCGACAGGATCTCGGCCTGCGGCGCAAGCGCCAGGGCCTCCGGCAGGTCGGAGGGCTTGATCGACAGGTCCATGGCCTCTCCGCACGAGAGAAATCGCTTCGGCCGGAGAGTGGGTTTGAACGGCTAACCTATGGTTAATCGGAGGTTGCGCCGGCGGCTGCGGGCCGCAGTCCGGACCCGCGGGTCTTGGGTTCGGCCGCGGCCTCTGTTAGAGCCTCAGCCCATGACTTCGGTCCGGAAAGCGCTGCGAATTACGCGCCCGGCGTGACGCCGCCGGACGACATCGTTCCAGCGCGCGCCGGGTTCATCCCGCCACAACCCTCCGGATCACCTGGGACCACCATGGCCGACGACGCCGAAAAACCCCCTTTGCAAGAAAAAGAAGGGCGCGACTATCGCGCCACCATCTTCCTTCCCGACACGCCGTTTCCGATGCGCGCGGGCCTGCCGCAGAAGGAGCCGCAGATCCTTGAGCGCTGGGCGGAGATGGACCTCTACCACGCCATGCGCCGGGCGCGGCAGGCGGACGCCGCGCCGCTGTTCGTGCTGCACGACGGGCCGCCCTACGCCAACGGGGCGATCCACATCGGCCACTCGCTGCAGAAGACGCTGAAGGACTTCGTGGTGCGCTCGCGCTTCGCGCTCGGCTACGACGTCGACTACCTGCCCGGCTGGGACTGCCATGGCCTGCCGATCGAGTGGAAGGTCGAGGAGGAGTTCAGGGCCAGGGGCCGGCGCAAGGACGAGGTCTCCAAGGCCGAGTTCCGCGCCCGCTGCCGCGAGTACGCCGAGCACTGGATCGGCGTGCAGATGGCGGGGTTCAAACGGCTGGGCGTCATCGGCGACTGGGAGCACCGCTATTCGACGATGGACTTCTCGAGCGAGGCCGCGATCGTCGCCGAGTTCCACAAGTTCGTCGCCTCGGGCCAGCTCTACCGCGGCTCGAAGCCGGTGATGTGGAGCCCCGTCGAGCGCACGGCCCTGGCCGACGCCGAGGTCGAGTACCACGACCACGTCTCGCCGACGATCTGGGTGAAGTTCCCGGTGGTGGAAGGCTCCAGCGCCGTGCGCAACGCCTCGGTGGTCATCTGGACCACCACGCCCTGGACCATCCCCGCCAACCGGGCGATTTCCTATAATCCCGACATCGCCTACGCCGTCTACGAGGTCGAGGCGATGGAAACGGGGCTCGCCTTCGAGCCCTGGGCCAAGGCGGGCGACCGGCTGATCCTCGCCGAGCGGCTGGCGTCCGAGGTGATGGCGGCGGCCAGGGTCGCCCAGTACCGCCGCGTCGAAGCCGTCGACTGCGAGGGCATGGTCTGCGCCCACCCGCTGGCCGGCCTCGACAGCCACTACGGCTTCCCCGTCCCCCTGCTGGCCGGCGAGCACGTGACCGAGGACGCCGGGACCGGCTTCGTCCACACTGCGCCGGGACATGGCGCGGACGACTACGCCGTCTGGCTGGCGCACGGCCATCGCGAAATCCCCGACACCGTCGATCCGGACGGCGCCTACTATCCGCAGGTGGCCCTGTTCGCGGGTCTCAAGGTGCTGGAGACCGAGGGCAGGCATGCCGGTCGATTTGGGCCCGCCAACGACGCGGTGATCGGCAAGCTGATCGAGGCCGGCAAGCTGCTGGCCCGCGGCCGCATCGAGCACACCTATCCGCACTCCTGGCGCTCCAAGGCGCCGGTGATCTTCCGCAACACGCCGCAGTGGTTCATCCGCATCGACGAGCCGCTCGACGATGCGGTCCACGGCGGCCGCACCCTGCGCGAGACGGCGCTGGACTCCATCGACGCCACCGCCTTCTTCCCGGAGGCTGGGCGCAACCGCATCCGCGCCATGGTCGAGGGCCGCCCCGACTGGCTGATCAGCCGGCAACGCGCCTGGGGCTCGCCGCTCGCCATGTTCGTCGACAAGGAGACCGGCCAGCCGCTGCACGATCCCGACGTCAACCGCCGCATCGTCGAGGCGATCGCGGCGGAAGGCGCCGACGCCTGGTTCACCCGCGCGCCCTCGGAATTCCTCGGCAACCGGGATGTCCGCCGCTACGAGAAGGTCGAGGACATCCTCGACGTCTGGTTCGACTCCGGCGCGACGCACGCCTTCGTGCTGGAAGGGCGGTCCAACACCCGCTGGCCCGCCGACCTCTATCTGGAAGGCTCCGACCAGCACCGCGGCTGGTTCCAGTCCTCGCTGCTGGAGAGCTCCGGCACCCGCGGCCGGGCGCCCTACGAGGCGATCCTGACCCACGGCTTCACCGTCACCGAAGCCGGGGAGAAGATGTCGAAGTCGCTCGGCAACGCCGTCGAGCCGATGGAGGTGATCAAGGAGAGCGGGGCCGAGATCCTCAGGCTCTGGGCGGCCCTGGTCGACTACACGGAGGACCAGCGGATCGGGAAGACGATCCTGCAGACCACGGCGGACGCCTACCGGAAGCTCCGCAACACGATCCGCTATCTGCTGGGCGCGCTGGGCGGGTTCGCCGACGCCGAGCGGCTGGAGCCGGGCGAGATGCCGCCGCTGGAGCGATTCATCCTGCATCGGCTGTGGGAGCTCGATGGCCAGGTGCGCCAAGCCTACGAGGTCTATGCTTTCCAGGACGTCAGCCACGCCCTTCTGGCCTTCTGCCAGGACGAGCTCTCGGCGCTGTTCTTCGACGTCCGCCGCGACGCCCTCTACTGCGACCGTCCCGACAGCCTGCGCCGGCGCGCGGTGCGCACGGTGATGGATGCGGTGTTCGAGCGGCTGACCATCTGGCTCAGCCCGCTCCTGCCGTTCACCATGGAGGAGGCCTGGACGACGCGCTTCCCCGACGCCGGGTCCAACTGCCTGCGAGTGTTCCCTGAGACGCCCGCCGGGTGGCGCGACGGCGCCGAGGCCGAGCGCTGGACCAAGGTGCAGAAGGTCACCGCCGTGGTGAACGGCGCGCTCGAGATCGAACGCCGCGAAAAGCGCATCGGCGCCTCGCTGGAGGCTGCGCCGCGCGTCAGCATCGCCGCACCGGAGCTGCTCGCCGCGTTCGAAGGGCTGGATGCGGCCGAGGTGTTCCGCACCAGCGGCGCGAGCCTGGCCGCGGGCGAGGGTCCGCCCGCGGCGTTCCGCCTGGCCGAGGTCGCCGGCGTCGCGGTCGAGCCGCAGCTCGCGCCCGGCTGCAAGTGCGCCCGCTGCTGGCGGGTGCTGCCGGAGGTCTCCGCGCCCAGGCTGCTTTGCCTGCGCTGCGAGGACGCGGTGGAGGCCTTCGATCGGGCGAATCCCGAAGCCCGCGTCACCGCATGAACCGAACCGTGACAAGGTCCGGCTGGTCGGCCTACGCGCTCGCCTGCGCGGTCATCATCATCGACCAGGCCGTGAAGTACTGGATCCTGACCGGGCTCGGCCTGCAGCCGGGCGAGACGCGGCCGGTGCTCGGGCCCTTGCACCTGACGCTGGTCGCCAATCGCGGCGTCTCGTTCGGCTTCCTGCGCGCCGACCAGGACTTCGCGCGCTGGGGACTGGTGGCCTTCTCGCTGATCGTCGCGGCGCTGATCGTCTGGTGGGCGAGGCGGGCGCATCGTGGGCTGCAGGCGATCGGCTACGGGCTGATCGCAGGCGGCGCGATCGGCAACGCCATCGACCGCGCCCGCTTCGGCGCGGTGGTCGACTTCATCGACGTGCAGCGCATCGGCTTCTTCCCCTGGGTGTTCAACGTGGCCGACAGCGCGATCACGATCGGGGTCATCGCCCTGCTGCTCGACAGCCTGCGGCGAGAACACGCCGACTGAAGCCGTTGGCCTCGATGTCGCTTTGGTTTATCCACGGGCGTGTGGCCGGGGGCGGCCTAGGAATGGTTGGAAGTTGATGAGCGTCAGCAGAGTGATCGCCGCCTCGGCGCTGTTCGCAGCCTTCGGCCTGGCCGGCTGCCAGTCCACCGCCCAGGCGCTCGGAATGGCGAAGGTGACCCCCGACGAATTCCGGGTGGTGACCAAGGCGCCCCTGGTGGTGCCGCCGGACTATTCGCTGCGCCCGCCCGCGCCGGGCGAACCGCGGCCGCAGGAGCTGCAGCCCGAGAGCGCCGCGCGGCTGGCGCTGCTGGGCGAGCGGGAGGCCGAGCAGCGCTCGCAGGGCGAGAAGCTGCTGGTCGCCAAGGCCGGCGCCGAAAAAGCCGACCCCTTGATCCGCTATGTGGTCGACGATGAGTTCGGCGACATCGCCCACAAGGAGAAGAGCTTCGCCGACCGGGTGATGTTCTGGCGTGGCGGCGGCGACAAGACCACCGCGGCGGAAAAGGCGGCTGAGACCCCGGCCCCGGTCGACCCCGCGCAGGAGGCCGCCCGCATCGCCAAGCTCACAGGCGGCAAGCCGGTGGTCATCGCCCGCGAAGGCCCGCGCAAGATCAAGCTTCCGGGACTGTAAGACAGCCTCCCCCTGCGAGGAGGTGAGGAACTCTGAGCCTCAATCCTCTCCCGGCGTCTTCACCGTGAAACCCGCCGTGCGGAGGCGGTCGAGGACGCCGCCCTGGCTCAGCAACGGCCGCAGGCGGACGACGGCGATGGCGTGGCCGGGAGTCTTCAGCGCAGCTTCGATCTCCGCGGCCTCGTCGGCCTTGGTGCGCTCGTCGAAGGCGGCCGCGCCTGGCACCAGGGCGATGCACCGCTCGTAGGTCCGCTCGTTGGCGAGCGCGCCGCGCACGTCGCCGTCGGCCCAGGCCCTGGCCGCCTGCAGCGTCACCGCAGGTCCCGCCTCCACCTGCCCGACGACCTCGTTCAGGCAGGCGCGTCCGTCGGCGGCCGGCGTGCGGATGATCGCGCCCAGCTGTGGGGCGATATCGTAGCTTTTCTGCCGGATCGGGACCTTGGCCTGGCGGGTCAGGATCTTGATCAGCTTGATCGGATCGGTGTTGGTGAGCCCATTGCGGTCTCGGTAGTCGGTGAGCAGCAGCAGGCCGGCGGCGAGCGGATTCTTCGTGGCGTAGCGCCTGGCAGGCTGGCCGAGCCTGGCGCGCGCCGCGGCGAAGCGGGCGCGCGAGGCCGGATCCAGGCTGTCCTCGAACGGGCTCGCCGAGCGCAGCCGCAGGTAGTTCCAGGCCGCGCCCAGCGAGGTCGCAAACCGCACGCGGACGTCCTGGTAGGGCAGGATCACCGCCGAGGCCCCGGAGAGGCGCCGCTCGAAGGCCGTACGATCCCACTGCATGTGCTTGGGCGCGAGCGTCGGCACGCCCAGCACCCACACCGTCGAGGTCCCGTTCGAGACGGTCCACCAGGCCGGCCCGCGGTCACGCGCGGTGACCACCAGCTCCTCGACGATCACCGCGTCCGGATCGCGCGGATCGGGACGGGCGGGCGTGATCGGGACGGACCCGGGCGGAGGCGCCTGCGCCGCGGCGGGCCCCGCCAGGACAAGCGCCAGGAGAAGGATGGCGAGGCGATTTCGCACGCTGATCGGAGGCTCCGGAATCGGCCTATAGTCGCAAGCTCTTGAAGGCCATTTCATGCCGATCCGCCGCCTGCCCCCCCAGCTCGTCAACCGCATCGCCGCCGGCGAGGTGGTGGAGCGCCCCGCCAGCGCGGTCAAGGAGCTGGCCGAGAACGCCCTCGACGCCGGCGCGTCCTCGATCGAGGTGCAGGCCGACGGCGGCGGGCTCTCCCGCATCCTGGTGGCCGACGATGGCGTCGGGCTTGCCCCCGAGGAGCTGGCGCTGGCCATCGAACGGCACGCGACCTCCAAGCTCGGCCCCGGCGCCGACGGCGGCTACGACCTGCTGCGCATCTCGACGCTCGGGTTCCGTGGCGAGGCCTTGCCCTCGATCGGCTCGGTCGCCCGCCTCGCGATCGCCGCGCGCGCCAGGGGACAGGCTGACGCGCATGCCATCTTCGTCGACGCCGGCGCGGTCGGGGCCGTCCAGCCGTCCGCCTTCCCCGGGCCGCACGGCGCCCGCGTCGAGGTTCGCGACCTCTTCTACGCCACGCCGGCGCGGCTGAAGTTCATGAAGTCGGAGCGCGCCGAGGCGCTCGCCATCGCCGAGGAGGTGAAGCGACAGGCCATGGCGCACGAGGCGGTCGCCTTCAGCCTCGAGCTCGACGGCCGGCGCACGCTGCGGCTGCCGGCCGAGGCGGCCGGGCCCGAGGGCCGCCTCGCCCGCCTCGCCGCCATCATGGGCCGCGAGTTCGCCGACAACGCCCTCGAACTGGATCAGGCGCGCGACGGCGTTCGGCTCTCCGGGTTCGCCGGCCTGCCCACCTACAACCGCGGCAACGCCGCGCACCAGTACCTGTTCGTCAACGGCCGGCCGGTGCGCGACCGGCTGCTGCAGGGGGCGCTTCGGGCGGCCTACGCCGACGTCCTGGCCCGCGACCGCCATCCGCTGGCGGCGCTGTTCCTCGAGCTCGATCCGGCGCTCGTGGACGTCAACGTCCATCCGGCCAAGGCGGAGGTCCGCTTCCGCGACCCCGGGCTGGTGCGCGGGCTGATCATCGGGGCGCTGCGCCACGCGCTGGCCGCCGCCGGCCATCGCGCCTCGACCACCGTCGCGACCGCGGCGCTGGGCGGCTTTCGATCCGGCGGCTGGGCGCCGCCGCCGCGGGCGCAGGGCTTCTCGGCCTGGGCTGCGGGCGGCTGGCCGCCGGCCGCCGCCGCGCTCGCCGCGAGCCTGCCGGGCCTGGCCGAGGTCTCGGCCCGCGCCGAGCCGGACTGGGCGCCTGCGCCGGGCCTCGCGGAGGAGCCGGGTCCCGCGCCGGTCTTCGATCCCGTCGACTTCCCGCTCGGCGCCGCGCGCGCCCAGGTGCACGAGACCTACATCGTCGCCCAGACCCGCGACGGCGTGGTCATCGTCGACCAGCACGCCGCCCACGAGCGGCTGGTCTATGAGCGGATGAAGGCGGAGATGGCCGACGGCGGCGTCCCGCGCCAGGCGCTGCTCCTGCCCGAGGTCGTCGAGCTCGAGCCGGCGGAGGCCGAGCGCGTCGCGGCTCGCGCCGACGAGCTGGCGGCGCTCGGTCTGGCGGTGGAGGCGTTCGGCCCGGGCGCGATCCTGGTGCGCGAGATCCCGGCCCTGCTCGGCGAGACCGACGCGCAAGGGCTGGTGCGCGACATCGCCGACGACCTCGCCGAGAACGGCCAGGCGCTGGCGCTCAAGGAGCGTCTGGAGTCGGTCTGCTCGACCATGGCCTGCCACGGCTCGGTCCGCGCAGGCCGCCGGCTCACCGCCGCGGAGATGAACGCCCTGCTCCGCCAGATGGAGGCCACGCCCCACTCCGGCCAGTGCAACCACGGCCGGCCGACCTACGTCGAGCTGAAGCTCGCCGACATCGAGCGCCTGTTCGGGCGGCGCTGAGACTTCACGCGGGCCTGAAGCGTCCGCGCGCGCCCCGCGCTATTCTCGCGCCATGGACGCCAACATCGCCTCGCCCGCCGCCCTGATCGGAGATCCCGCGCGCGCCGCCATGCTGCAGGCGCTCCTGGGTGGCCGCGCCGTGCCGGCGACGCAGTTGGCGTGGATCGCCGGCGTCTCGCCGCAGGCCGCGAGCAACCACCTGGCCAGGCTCGCCGACGGAGGCCTGGTCGTGGCTGCGCGCCAGGGCCGCCATCGCTACTACCGGCTGGCAGGGCCGGAGGTCGCCCAGGCGCTGGAAGCGCTGGCGCTGATCCCGCCGACGCCCAGACCGTTCGATCCGCCGCTCTCGCCCCAGGCGCGGCGCCTGCGCGAGGCGCGCACCTGCTACGACCACCTCGCCGGCCGCCTCGGCGTGGCGCTCGCCGACGGCTTCGAGCGCCGCGGCCTGATCGAGGCGGACGGGCCGGAGCGCTACCGCCTCACGCCCGAAGGCCGGGCGCGCCTTGCGGAGCTCGGCGTCGACCTCAAAGGCGTCAAGCCCAACCCGCGCGGCACGCTCCGCCCCTGCATCGACTGGACCGAGCGCAGGCGCCATCTCGCCGGCCCGATCGCGGCGCGCCTCACCGCCCGTCTGTTCGAGCTCGGCTGGATCGAGCGCGGCCGCGAGGGCCGTTCGGCGGTCCTCACGCCGGCCGGCCGGACGGGCTTTCGCCGGACGTTCGGCCTGGAGCTGGACACGGTGGCTGCGGCCTAGGGCCGGAACCGCAGGAACCACGCCCGCGCCGCCCCGTAGCGCCGCTGGTCGATCAACTCATACCCGGCGCCGCTGAAATCCGGCTCCCCGGCGCCGCGCTCGAACACCACCGTCGCGCCGGGCGCGAGCCAACCGCCCTCGGCGAGGCGGGCGAGGGCGATCTCGCCGAGGCCCTTTGCGTACGGCGGATCGAGGAAGGCGAGGTCGAAGGCGGGCCCGTCCGCGCCCGGCCGGACGCCGAGCTCCGTCGCATTGCGGCGATGCACGCGGGTGCGGCCGAACAGGTGCATGGCCTCGACGTTCTCGCGGATCGCGCCGCGCGCCGCCTCATCGGTCTCCACGAACAGGCAGAAGGCCGCCCCACGCGACAGCGCCTCGAAGCCCAGCGCGCCGGAGCCGGCGAACAGGTCGATGACTCGCGCGTCCCGCACGCCCTTCGACCAGGGCGCATGCTCGAGGATGTTGAAGACCGCCTGCCGGGCCCGGTCGGAGGTCGGCCGGGTGGCCGCGCCGGCGGGCGCCTTGATCGCCTTGCCCCGGAACTCGCCGGACGTGATCCGCAACCGCTCCCCCTGAGGCTTGCCCGCCGGCCGGCCACGATCCAAGCTTCGACCGACCAGGGAGGTGAGCGATGAGCTTCGTGACCGTCGAGCGCCGCGGCGGGGCCGCGGTGGTGACCTACGCCAATCCGCCGATCGGCACCATGACCGCGGCCGGCGCCCAGGAGATGCTGGACAAGGTGCGTCCGCTCGCGGCCGATCCGGCGGTGCGCTCGATCCTCATCACCGGCGGCGTGCCGGGCATCTTCGTGCGCCACTACGACGTGGGCGAGCTCTCCACCGCCAGCGACGCGGCGAAGGGCGCGCCCCCGCCGGCGGCGCCGGCCCCGGGCGCAAAGCCCGAGCGCGGCTTCCTGGCGCTCTGCGACCTGCTGGCCGAGGCGCCGAAGCCGGTGGTGGCGGCGATCAACGGCCTGTGCATGGGCGGCGGCTTCGAGATGAGCCTCGCCTGCGACCTCAGGATCGCGAGCCGCCAAGGTGTGCAGATCGGCCTGCCGGAAACCCGGGTCGGCATCTTTCCGGGCGGCGGCGGCACCCAGCGGCTGCCGCGCGTCGTGGGCGAGGCCAAGGCGCTGGAGATCATCATGCGCGGGCTGGTCGTCGAAGCCGAGGAGGCGCTGCGCATCGGCCTGGTGCACGAGCTCGCCGACGATCCGCTGGCCCGCGCCCTGGAGATGGCCGCCGAGTGGGATCGGCGCGGCGCGGAGGGCATCGCCTTCGCCAAGCGGCTCACCCGCGCCGCCCTTTCCCGTCCCCTGGACGAGGGCCTGGCCGACGAGCGCCGGAGCTTCTCGGAGGTGATGCGGACGGCCTCGGCCCGCGAGGGCCTGCGCTCGGCCCGCCCGCCGGCCGAGATCCAGAACGCTTAGGCTTCGGCTTCGCCCAGCCGGGCTTGTAGGCCATCTTGGGCTTGGCTTCCGTCGGCGCAGGGCGAGGCGCCTCGTCGCGCGGCTGAGGACCGTGTCGCGGAGCCGCGGCGACGGCGGGCTTGCTGCGCCACTGCGCCCGCTCGCCCTTCGGCAGGTTCTCCGGCGCGACGTGCTCCGAGAGTTGCTCGCGGATGACCCGCGGCCCCACCTCCTCGATCTCGCCGGCCGCCAGGGTCCCCAGCGCGAAGGGGCCGTAGGCGAGGCGGATCAGGCGGTTCACCTTCAGCCCGAGCGCCTCCAGCACGCGGCGGACCTCGCGGTTCTTCCCCTCCGCCAGGGTGAGCGTGATCCAGAGGTTGGCCCCTTGCGGACCCTCCTTCGCCTTGTCGAGCGTGGCCTTGATCGCCCCGTAATGGACGCCCTCGACGGTGACGCCCGCCTTCAGCCGGTCGAGCCGCGCCTGGGTGATCCGGCCGCGGGCCCGGGCCCGGTAGCGCCGCACGAGCCCCGTCGCGGGCAGCTCCAACGCCCGCGCCAGGCCGCCATCGTTGGTGAGCAGCAGCAGGCCCTCGGAATTGAGGTCGAGGCGGCCCACCGAGATCAGCCGCGGCAGGTCCTTCGGCAAGGCCTCGAACACCGTCGGGCGGCCCTGCGGGTCCTTGTGGGTGGTCACCAGGCCCGGCGGCTTGTGGTAGCGGAACAGGCGCGCCGGCTCCGGCTCGTTCACCACCTGGCCGTCGACGGTGAGCACGTCGGCCGCTTCGACCTTCACCGCGGGCGTGGTCAGCACCTGGCCGTTCAGCGCCACGCGGCCGGCCGCGATCAGCCGCTCCACGTCGCGGCGCGAGGCGACGCCGGCGCGGGCCAGCGCCTTGGCGACCCGCTCGCCGCCGCGCTCGGGCGCAGAGGCTTGACCGGGCGCAGCCCGCCCGGTTCGGTGCGGATCGTGGACCATGACGAGCGGACAATGCGCATCGCGCTCCAGGCGGCGCAAGCCGCCGCCGCGGCCGGCGAGACGCCGGTCGGCGCGGTGCTCTTCGATCCGGCCACGGGGGAGGTGATCGCCACCGGCGCCAACGGGCCGATCGGCGCGAACGATCCCACGGCGCACGCCGAGGTCGTCGCGATCCGCGAGGCCGCGCGCAAGCTCGGCAACTATCGCCTCACCGGCCTGACGCTTGCCGTCACGCTCGAGCCCTGCGCCATGTGCGCCGGTGCGATCAGCCACGCCCGCCTCGGCCGCCTGGTCTTCGGCGCAGAGGATCCCAAGGGCGGCGCCGTCGTGCACGGCCCCCGGTTCTTCAATCAGCCCACCTGCCATTGGAAACCGGAGGTCACCGGCGGCGTCCTGGCCGCCGAAAGCGCCGAACTCCTCCGCAGCTTCTTCCGCGCCCGGCGCTAGCTCTTGCCATCGACCGTCCCGCGGCGGGAAGATGCGCCATTCCAGCACAAGAGAATTTCAGGAGGACGCCATGGGATTGCTCGACGGGAAGGTCGCCATCATCACCGGGGCCGGCAACGGGCTCGGCGAGGCCTACGCCAAGCTGTTCGCCAAGGAAGGCGCTGCGGTCGTCGTCAACGACCTCGGCGGCGCGCGCGACGGCACGGGGGCGGACAAGTCGGCGGCCCAGAAGGTGGTCGATGCCATCAAGGCGGCGGGCGGCCGTGCGGCGGCCAACGGCGACGACGTGTCCACCATCCAGGGCGGCGAGAACATCCTGAAGACCGCGCTCGACAATTTCGGCAAGGTCGACGTCCTGGTCTGCAACGCCGGCATCCTGCGCGACAAGACCTTCGCCAACACGTCCGAGGCCGACTGGGATGCGGTGATCAAGGTGCACCTGAAGGGCGCCTACTGCGTGGCCCTGCCGGTCTGGAAGTACATGAAGGAGCACGGCGGCGGCTCGATGGTCCTGACCTCGTCCACCTCCGGCCTCTACGGCAACTTCGGCCAGACCAACTACGGCGCGGCCAAGGCCGGCATCTACGGCATGGTCCGGGTGATGTCGATCGAGGGGCGCAAGTACAACATCCGCGTCATGGGCCTCGCGCCCGGAGCCTACACCCGGATGACCTCGGACCTGCCGGGCCGGCGCGACCGCGAGCCCGATCCTCTGTCGCTGCCGGAGAACGTGGCGCCCGGCGTGCTCTACATGGTCAGCGATCTTTCGGCCGAGCACTCGGGCAAGATCCTCGGCGTCTCCTCGCGCGGCGTGCGCGAGATCAAGATGCTGGAGACCGAAGGCTTCATACCGGGCCGGCCCTACACCGCCCAGGAAGTGGCCGAGAACGCCCACAAGGTGTTCTTCAAGGAGCCGGAGAACGTCCACCGCCTCGGCCAGACCGCCCCGCCCCAGCGGGCCCCGGCGACGGTTTAGGCGAACTCGAGCAGCCGGGCGTCGAGGCGCGCCCTCACGCCCGGCCATTCGTTGGCCAGGATCGAGAAGAAGACGGTGTCGCGGATCCGGCCGGTCCAGCAGACGCGGTCCTGGCGCAGGATCCCCTCCTGCACGGCGCCCAGCTTCAGCACGGCGGCGCGGCTGCGGGCGTTGATGGCGTCCACCTTGAACTGCACCCGTCGCGCCCCGCGGGCGAAGGCCTCGCCGAGCAGCAGCCGCTTGGCGGCGGGATTGGTCGGCCCGCCGCGGTGCTCCGGCGCGTAGTAGGTGCCGCCGATCTCCACGCTCTGGTTCTCCGGATCGACGCCAAGATAGCTCGACACGCCCACGCAGCGGCCGCCGACGACCACGGCGAAGTTGACGCGGGCCTTCGGGGGATCGGCGTAGAACCTCGCCCAGCCCGCCTCGAAATGCTCGCCGCCCATGGCGTGGGGATAGAGCCTGACCCAGGTGTCGAGGTCGGCGTCGCAGGCGGCGCGGAAATCCTCCTTGTGCGCCGCGGTCATCGGCTCCAGCCGCAGGAAGCGGTTCTCCAGCACCTTGGGCGCAAGCTGCATCGAAACACCCGGTTACAATAATTTCATGGCGTCGCCCTTGCGCCGAGTGGTGGGGCGCATATCTGAGGCGTGCCCATTCCTGGGCGTTTCCTCCCTAATGAACTTCAGCCGGGTCTTCTACGACCCGGCTGTTTTTTTGTGGCTAGGCTTGCACGTAAAGCCGCGCGGCCCAGGCCAGGTAGACCAGGCCCGTGACGGTCACGATCAGGCGCGAGAGCCGCTTGAAATTGGCGTCGTCCATCCGCTCCAGGAGCTGGCCGCCCGCGGCGGTGCCGGCAAGGGAGAGCGGGATGGCCAGCGCAAACACCCACCACGGCGGCAGGCCGCGGCCATGCACCGCGATGAGCGGCGCGCCATAGACGACGATCTTGGCGAGATGCGCGAACACCTGGGTCGCGGCCTTGGTGGCGACGATCTGGTGACGCGTCAGCGCGGTGCGCACGAAGAAGATGTCGAGCAAGGGCCCCGCGACGCCGGCCGTCAGGTTCAGTCCCGTCACCGAAAGCCCGCAGACGAAGCCGTGCAGCGGCTTGGCGGCGTCGAGCTCCAACCAGCTGCGGGGAATCCACAACAGCCCAGGCACCACGCCCATCAGCAGGTAGAGCGTGGCCTTGGTCGGCTCGTAGACCACCAGCGCCATCAGCGCCGCCGCCACCGCTGAGGCCAGGGCGTAGATCGCGATGATCCGCCAGGCGAGGTGCCGGCGGTGCAGCGCCGCACGCCAGCCGTTGGCCGAGAGCTGCAGCAGGCCATGGGTGACGAAGGTCGCCGAGACCGGCAGGACGAGGGCGATCGCGCCCTTCAGCATCAGTCCGCCGGCCATGCCGAACACGCCGGAGATCCCCGCCGTGACGAAGGCCGCGGCGATCAGGAAGGCGGCGGCCGCGAAGCTCATCCCGGCCCGTTGATGAGCGCCCTTCCCGCAGGGGTCAGGCTGACCGCGCCGCCGCCGCGCCCAGCTCCGGGGACCGGACGGACCGCGATCAGTCGTGCGGCGAGCGCGTCTTCCCAGATGGTGAGCGCCGGGCAGTGCGAGCCCCAGGCCTCCATGGCCTCGGCGTAGGTGCGGGGCCGCTCGGCCGTCCACTCGGCGAGCTGTCGGATCAGGCCGCCGCGGGCCTGGGCGTCGATGTGGTCGGTGGCGTCCATGGCAGGGCTCCTTGGCTGCAGGCGCAAGGCATGGACCGATTGCCCTGATGCGTCCAATATATAGAAACCTCTATTTGGATACCTTGCAGGTATGCCGATGATCGAGCTGCGCCGACTGCGGTACCTCGTGACGGTCGCCGACGAGGGGCATGTCACCCGCGCCGCCGAGCGGCTCGGCATCGCCCAGCCGCCGCTCACCCGCCAGATCCGGCTCCTGGAGGCAGAGCTTGGCGTCACGCTCTTCGAGCGGCTGCCGCGGGGCGTGCGTCCGACCGAGGCCGGGCGCGTGGTCGTCGAGGCCGCCCGCGACGTCGTCGCCCGGGCCGAGCGGATCAAGGAGATCGCGACCCGCGCCGCCCGCGGCGAGCAGGGACGCCTCGCGATCGGCTACACCTCCTCGGCCGCCTTCCACCCGTTCGTGACCCAGCAGATCCGCGCCTTCCGCAAGGCGCGTCCCGGCGTGCTGCTGGAGCTCGCCGAGGACGGCACGCCGGAGCTGGTCAAGGCGCTGAAGGACGAGCGGCTGGACGCCGCCTTCATCCGCTCAACCTCCACCGACGTCGCGGGCCTCGCGATCGAGCCGTTGCTGGAAGAGAAGATGGTCGTGGCCCTGCCGGCCGGTCACCGTCTGGCGCGCGAGTCCAAACTGACGCTCGCCGAACTGGCCGAGGAGACCTTCGTCTTCTATCGGCGGCCCACCGGACCCGGCCTCTACGATGCGATCATGGCGGCCTGCCTGGCGGCCGGCTTCTCGCCGGCGGTGGGCCAGGAGGCGCCGCGGCTCTCCTCGACGCTCAGCCTCGTCGCCTCGGGTCTCGGGGTCACGCTGACGCCCGCGTCCATGCAGCGGATGAACGTGGAGGACGTGCAGTTCGTCCGGCTGAAGGGCGCCAAGGGCCTGGTCGCGCCGTTGCTGCTGGCGACCCGGCGCCGCGACCGTTCGACCCTGGTCGAGGCCTTCCGCCGCGAGGCGAAAGCGGCAGCCCTCAAGACGAACGTGGCAGCATGAGCGCCGCCGCCTGGACGAGATAGACGAGGCCCACCGCGGTCACCAGCCAGCGCCGCAGCGTCCGGAAACCGGCGTCGCTCATCCGCTCCAGCACCCGGGCGCCCAGCATGGCGCCGAGCATCGAGAGCGGCAGGGCCGCCACCGCCAGCCATATCGGGGGCGCGCCCGGCCCTGCGACCTTCACCAGGGCGGCCCCATAGAACAGCACCTTCGCCAGGTGGCCGAACACCTGCACGCAAGCCTTGGTGGAGACGACCTCGTGCCGCGTCATGGCCGTGCGCACGAAGAACAGGTCGTTGAATGGCCCGGAGACGCCGGCCGTCAGGCTGAGCGCCGTCGACGCCACCCCGGCCGCGAGCGCCTGCGGCGGGCGCGAAGCGTCGAGGCTGAGCCACCGCTCCGGCAGCCAGACCAGGATCGGAAGCAGGCCCAGCGCCAGGTAGATCGCGAGCTTGGAGGGCGTGAAGGCGACGAGGCTGAAGAGGCCCATGGCGACCAGCGCGCCCACGGCGTAGACGCCCACGATCGGCCAGCGGACATGGCGGCGGTGGATCAGTGCGCGCCAGCCGTTGGAGCCGAGCTGGACCATGCCGTGCAGCGCCAGCGCCGTGGCGGCCGGCATCACGAAGGCGAGCGCCCCCATCAGGATCAGGCCGCCGGCCATGCCGAGCGTGCCGGAGATCCCGGCCGTCACCAGCACCGCCGTCAGCACATAGCCTAGGGTCAGAACGCCCATTCAGCCGCCGCCGCCGCGCGGCGAGCCGAGGGGGCTCACGCGCGCGTCTTGGCCGCGGGTTTCCGCGCCGGGCAGGCCCAGCCCCCGGCCGCCTTGCGGGCGACCGCCGGATAGGGGCACAGCAGCTGGCTGGCGCCGCCTGCGCCCTTGGCGGTGACCGCGCCGGGCGCCTTGTCCTCGGTCACCCAGCCATCGAGCTCGCTCAGCCAATCGACCTGCGTCGGCGCGGCGCCGCCGCCGCAATGGAGCATGCCCGGGATCAGGTAGAGCCGGTAGAATCCCGAGGTGTCGCCCATCGTCCTGCGGACGTCCTCGTAGTAGCGGATCGAGGAGCGGGCCGGGATCGCCGGGTCGTTCCAGCCGTGATACTGGATCAGCTTCCCGCCATGCGCCTTGAAGGCTGAAAGGTTCGGGTTCGCGGCGTCGATGTCGTGCGCCATCTTCCGCTGTCCGCGGTCGAACTCCGCGCCCAGGTCCATCTTCAGGAAGTCGTAGCTCGGATCCTGGAAGGCGAAGTACTTGAAGGCGTTGGACGAGAAATTCAGGCCCAGGGCGCGGCCGTGGTCGGGCTCGCCCTGGCCGGTGACCCAGGCCGACCAGCTGTTAGGCGCCGCTTCCGCGCCCGGCGAGAATCCGGGGAAGGCGATCTTGCCGGTCCGCGGGTCGCGGCGGCCCTCGTACATGACGCGCGCCGAATGCACCTGCGCCGCCGTCAGGCAGCCGTCCGCCTGGCCCGCCTTGCACTGCAGCTTGCCGGGGTCGAAGTGGCAGCTCATCGGATCGCGGATGAAGGTTCCGCCGTCGGCGCACTGCGCGAGCGCCGCCTTCTGCAAGAGCGCGCGCTGGTCGGGCCCGAGATAGCCGCCGGGCGCCGCCAGGGCCTGCTGCTGGGCGGCCGAGATGCCGAACAGCTGGCTCATGTAGTTGGCGGGCGCGCCCGCGACGATGCCGTCGAAGTCGCCGGGGAAGCGCTGCGCCTCCATCAGCGCCTCGCGGCCCCCGTCGGAGCAGCCGTAGAAGTAGGCGCGCTTCGGCTTCAGCCCCTTCTGCTCGGCGATGAGCGCCTTGCCGATCTCGGTGGTCTCCTTGAGCGCCCGCCAGCCGAAGTCGACGATCTTCTCGGGATGGCCGAGCGCCCACGACGCGTCGGTGCCCTGAGTGGTCTGGTGCCCGTCGTCGGTGGCCGCCGCCGCATAGCCGCGTCCGGCGATGGCGCGCAGCTGGCCGGACGGGACCTGGCCGGCGAAGCCGCCGTTGCCGAGCTGCACGAACTTGCCGTTCCAGGCTTGGCCGAGCGGAATCCAGACCTCGATGCGGATGTCGGAATCCTTCGTCGGACGGCTGGTCACGGCGATGCGGCAGGCCTCGCCCTGCCCCGCCTTCTCGACCGTCGCGCGGGTGATCTCGGCGTGCGGCAGGCTGGCCTTGGCCAGGTCGGCGCAGCTCGTCTCGGCGTGAGCCAGCCCCGGCGCGCCCAGCGCCACGGCCGCACCGGCCGCCATCATCAGGCGTTTCATCGAATCCCTCCCCGCATTTGCAGGGCGATTTCAGCACAGCCTTGGCCGGACGGGAAAGCCGCTTCGTAACCGTTCAGCGACGCAGGCTGCGCAGGCCGATCCGCACGAGGCCCGCGAGCGCGACCAGCGCCCAGGCGCCCTCCATCACGGCCGCGGACAGGTTGAAGGCGCGGGTGAGCGACACCAGGATCAGGCTCGCGCCGATGAAGTTGGCGCCCAGCGAGGCCGCGCGCCGCGGATCGAGCCGCCCGGTGGTCGCCAGGCCGTAGGCGATCAGGATCAGGAGAACGCCCGCGAGCCCCGCGGCGTCCGTCCAGGCCATCAGTAGTGGCGTTCCTGATAGAACAGCATGCCGGTGTCGTATTTGCGGTTCAAAGGCGCGTCGTCGGGCTTACGCCAGGTCGTGAAGTTGACCGCCGTCGAGCCGTTCGAGGCCTGGCTCTCCCACGAGCGCCGCACGCGCTTGATGCCGTCGGCGTCGACCGCGACGTAGTTGGCGGTGGCCTGCAGCTCCGGCTTGTGCAGGAACGCCCAGATGTTGACCGCCTTGAAGATCGGCGCGTCCTGGCCGATCGCGAAATGCACCTCGGCCTCGCAGACGTCCTTGTTCACGCCCTGCGGCTGGACGGTGATGTTGTAGTCGCGCCCCGATCCGAGCCCCATCGACCAGGTGCCGTCGCGCCGGTTCTTGCGCATCCCGGCGCTGGCCGCGAGCTGATCGAGCGAGCCGCCGCGCACCAGCGGCACGCAGACCTTCTCCAGCACGCTCAGGATCGTCGCCTCGTCGCCGGTGGTGGGCAGGGTCGGGGCCGCTTCGGCCTCGGATGGCGCAGGCGGCGCGGCTGCGGCGGGCGGCGCGGCCGGCGTCTGCGAGGCCGGCGCGGCGGGCGTCTGCGAGGGCGGCGCTGCGGCGGCGGG
>NZ_JAICYI010000082.1 GCF_025934275.1 Phenylobacterium sp. | reverse complement strand
GAGCTTCATGAAGGGCATGGCCGGCCAGTTCTTCAAGGAGTTCGGCCTCACCGTTTCGGTGGCCGTGCTCTTCTCGCTGTTGGTGGCGCGCCTGCTCACCCCGCTGATGGCGGCCTATCTGATGAAGCCCACGTCGCAGCCACATCCGAGGCGGCCGTTCCAGGGCTTCTACCGCCGGGCGCTGGAGTGGGCGCTCGATCACCGGATCGTCGCCTCGGTGCTCGGCGGGCTGATCTTCTTCGCTTCGGTGTTCCTGGTGCCGCTGCTGCCCAAGGGCTTCCAGCCGGCAGGCGACCCCGACTACCTCTACGTGAACATCCAGGGCCCGCCTGGCGCGACGGCCGCGGACATGGGCGCGGTGGCCCGGCGCATCAACGCGGCCTTCCAAGGCGATCCCAATGTCACCGGAGTCTTCGTTCAGGTGGGCTCGACGGCGACGACAGGCTTCCCGGGCGGTGGCGGCGGAGGCGGCGGGGACCTCAGGCGCGGGACGGCCACCATCCTCCTGCGCTCGGACAGGCATGTTTCCGGCGATCAGATCCGCGCCAAATACCGGATGGCGCTGCGCCAGATCCCGGACGCCCGCGTCGACTTCCTGGATTTCCAGGGCCAGGCCGGGGTGCAGCAGATCCTTTCGGGCAACGATCCCGTGGCCCTGAACCGCGCGGCCCTGGAGCTGCAGCGCGAGATGCGGACGCTTCCGATCCTGGTGAACCCCAGGCCTTCCGTGCCGCCGTCCGGACCCGAGGTGGTGATCCGGCCCAAGCCCGCGGAGGCCGCCCGGCTCGGCGTCTCGGCCGACACCATCGCCTCCATCGCCCGCGTCGCGACCGTGGGGGACATCGACGCCAACGTGCCGAAGATGGACCAGGGCGAGCGGCGGATCCCGATCCGCGTGCGCCTGCCGGAGGACGCGCGCGTCGACCTCACCCGCATCGAGGGGCTGAGGCTGCCCACAGCCAGCGGCGGCACGACGCGTCTCGACGAGGTGGCCGACGTGGGCTTCCAGGCGGGCGCCGCCCAGATTTCGCGCCTCAACCGCAAGCGCCAGATCACCATCGAGGCCGGCCTGAACGGCGTCGAGCTCGGCCAGGCGACCGCCGCCATCCAGAAGCTGCCGATCATGCGACATCTGCCGCCGGCCGTCGGGACCGCCGACATCGGCCAGCAGGAGGCGATGCGGGAGCTCTTCTCCTCCTTCGGCCTGGCGATCTTCGCCGGCGTCTCGATGATCTTCGCCGTGCTGGTCCTGCTGTTCCGCTCCTTCTTCAAGCCGGCGGTCATCCTTTCGGCCCTGCCGCTCGCGGTCGGCGGAGCGTTCCTGGGCCTGCTGATGTTCCACCTGTCGCTGTCGGTGCCCTCGCTGATCGGCTTCCTGATGCTGCTGGGCCTGGCGGCCAAGAACTCCATCCTGCTCGTCGAGTACGCCATCGAGGGCGAGCGGGCGGGGCTCTCCCAGCGCGAGGCCCTGCTCGAGGCGTGCCGCGAGCGCGCCCGGCCGATCGTCATGACCACCATGGCCATGGCCGCCGGCATGTTGCCCACGGCCTTTGCGCTGGAGAAGGGGGCGGAGTTCCGCCAGCCCATGGCGGTGGCGGTGATCGGCGGCCTGATCACCTCGACCATGCTGTCGCTGGTGCTGGTGCCGGTGGTCTATGAGTTCGTCGATGACTTCGAGCAGTGGCTGAAGCCGAAGCTCGGGCGGATCGTCACCCCGCCGCTCGCGCCTGCGGCCGCCACGCCCGAGGACAGGCTCTAGTACCGGTCTTCGCTGCGCGAAACCGGGATGACAGGCAAAGACGAAGCGCGCACCGTCCCCTCAAGACGGGAGGCTCTGATGTCCGCGCCCTACAGGATCTACGGGGGTCTCGGCTCGCCCTATTCGATGAAGATGCGCGCGGTGCTGCGCTACCGGCGGATCCCGCACGTCTGGATCTCGGGGGCGCGGCCGGAAGTGATGGCCGAGCTCTATGCCAAGGTGAAGGCGCCGGTGATTCCGGTGATCGTCTTCCCCGACGGGACGGTCATGAACGATTCCACGCCGCTGATCCATGAACTGGAGAGGCGCCACCGGGGCGAGCGCTCCATCGTGCCGGAGGACGAGGCGCAGGCCTTCCTGGCCGGCTTGCTCGAGGACATGGCCGACGAGTGGGGCACCAAGGCCATGTTCCACTACCGCTGGTTTCGCGAGCGGGATCAGGCGCAGATGAGCCGCTGGCTGGCTTTCGACCGGCTGAAGGGCCGCGGCCGGGCTCAGATCGAGGCCGCCGCCGCGGTCTTCCGCGAGCGCCAGGTGGGCCGCATGGCGCTGGTGGGCTGCACGCCCGAGAACGCGGCCCTCATCGAGGCGACCGCCGCGCGCGTCTTCGACCTCCTCGATCCGATGGCGACCGACGAGGGCTTCCTGTTCGGCTCGCGCCCCTCGCTCGCCGACTTCGGCTGGTACGGCCAGCTCACCCAGCTCGGCAGCGATCCCACCCCGCACGACGTGATGCAGGCGCGCGCGCCCTACCTGATGCGCTGGCTGGTCAACATCGACGACGCGAGCGGGATCGAGGGCGCATGGCTCGACCCGGCCGCCGAGCCGACCGAGGCGGTGCGCGGCCTCCTGAACCTCGCCGGCGAGATCTACCTGCCGTTCCTCGAGGCGAACGCCCGGGCGGCCCAGGCGGGCCAGGAGACGTTCACCGTCGAGCTGTGGGGCCAGCCCTACAGCCAGGGCGTGTTCCGCTACCAGGTGAAGTGCCTGGCGGCGTTGCGCGCCGCCTACGCGGCGCTGTCGACCGCCGCCCGCGCGCGGGTGGACCCGCTGCTGAAGACTGCGGGCGCGCTCCGTTCCATGGCCACGGCCGAGCCGGCGTAGGCGACTTCCCGCAACCGCAGATCGGCGCCTATCCTTCGCCCGGGAAACGGGGGAAGGGCGGCCATGGCCGATTTCTCGGCAGGCGAGGCGATCACTTCGGGGTTCAGGCTGATCGGGCGAAACCCGGCGGCGATCCTCTGGTGGGCGGGCGTGCGCATCCTGGTCGGCTTTCTGCCGCCGGCGCTGGCCCTGTGGGCGGTGGCCCCGGACCTGATCGGCTTCTCCCAGCAGATGCTCCGCCAGGCGGCCGAGCACGCCCACGTCTCGCCCGATATGAGCGCCTTCCTGGGGCTGCAGTCGCGTCTAGCGATCCTGCAGCCCATCACACTGATCAGCCTCCTGGTGAACGCGTCTCTGGTCATGGGCGCGATCTATCGCGGGGTGCTCTATCCGCAGGAGCGTCGGTTCGGCTACCTGCGGTTCTCCATGCGCGAGGTCTGGCTGGGCCTCGTGATCGCGGTGCTCTACGTCGCCTTCGTGATCCTGTGCGTGGTCGCAGCCATCGTGGCCGGCGTGTCGGTCGTCGCGGCCGCGACGTCGGTCCAGCACGGCGGAGGCGGGGCGG
Source organism: Phenylobacterium sp. (assembly GCF_025934275.1). Taxonomy (GTDB): domain Bacteria; phylum Pseudomonadota; class Alphaproteobacteria; order Caulobacterales; family Caulobacteraceae; genus Phenylobacterium. Next base: position 8,401 of record NZ_JAICYI010000082.1, on the reverse strand, counting down.
GCGGGATCGTCGCCGGCGTCATCATCCTGGCCGCCGCGGCGGTCGTGATCTGGCTGATCGCGCGCTTCTGTCTCGCGCTTCCGCTCAGCTTCGACGCCCGGACCTTCGCGATCGGCGAGAGCTGGGAGCTGACGGCCGGACATGCCCTGAAGATCATCCTGACGGGCTTGGCCGTGTTCGTGATCCTGCTCCTGGTCGAGCTGGTGTTCGCGGGCCTGCTGCTCGGCGTGATCGTGGGCGCCGTGACGCATGGCGCGGGCCTGACGAGCTTCCTCCACATGAACCCGGCGGACATGGTGCGACGGGTGCTGCCGTGGGTCCCGCTCTGGATCATCGCCGGCTCGCTCGTGGGCGCGGCGTTCTACGCGATCCTCGCTGCGCCCCTGGCCGACATCTATCGGCAGCTCACGCGGAGCGAGAGAGTCTAGCGCTCGCCGCGGATGATCCGGGCGTAGAGGTCCGGGTCGACGTTGGCGCCGGAAAGCACGAGCGCGACGGTCGCGCCGGGCGGAATGGGCAGCTTGCCGGCCAGCGCGGCGGCGAGCGCCGCCGCGCCGCCAGGCTCGACCACCAGCTTCAAGGTTGTGAAGGCGTAGCGCATGGCCTCCGCCACTTCGGCATCCGTCACCGCCACCGCGCCCGCCAGGTTGCGCTTCAGGATCGGGAAGGTGATCTCGCCCGGGAACGGGCTCTCCAGGGCGTCGCACAGCGAGCGGCCCTGAGGCCTGATGGTGACCCGCGCGCCCTTCTCCAGCGACTGGCGCAGGTCCTCGAAGCCCGCGGGCTCCACGGCCCAAAGCTCGGTCGCAGGCGAGAGCGCCTTCACCGCGAGCGACATCCCGGCCAGCAGGCCCCCGCCGCTGGCCGACGCGGCGACGCAGGCGAGCTTTGCGCCCAGCGCCTCGGCCTGACGCACCATCTCCAGGCCGACCGTGCCCTGGCCCGCCACGATCATAGGATCGTCGAAGGCCGGGACCACGACCGCCCCGCGTTCGGCGGCGACTTCGGCGGCGATCGCCTCGCGGCTTTCCTTCAGCCGATCGTAGAGGCGGATCTCGGCGCCGTAGCCGCGGGTCGCAGCCAGCTTTATCGCAGGCGCGTCCGACGGCATCACGATCAACGCCGGCATGGACAGCAGCCTGGCGGCTAGCGCGACGCCCTGGGCGTGGTTGCCTGAGGAGAAAGCGACGACGCCGCGCTTGCGCTCTTCGGCGGAGAGCTGGACCAGGCGGTTGTACGCGCCGCGGAACTTGAAGGCGCCGACCCGCTGCAGAGTCTCGAGCTTGAGAAGCATCCGACAGCCCAGCCGCTCGTCGAGCGCCGGGCTTTCGATGAGCGGCGTCACGACAGCGTGGCCCGCGATGCGCCGCGCCGCCGCCTCCACCTCGGCGAAGGTGACCTCGGCCGGCCCGCTCACCGGGCGAACACCATGGAATCCTCGGCGAAGGCCTTGAACTCCAGCGCGTTGCCGGAGGGATCGAGGAAGAACATGGTGGCCTGCTCCCCCGCCTGGCCCTTGAAGCGGACCTGCGGCGGGATGATGAACTTCGTCCCCGCCGCCTCCAGCCGCTCGGCCAGGACCTCCCATTCGGGAAGGGACAGGATCACGCCGAAGTGGCGGACCGGCACGTCCTCGCCGTCCACCCGGTTGGTGGCCGTCTGGCGGACCTCGGCGGGCGCGAGGTGGGCCACGATCTGGTGGCCGTGGAAGTCGAAATCCACCCAATCCTCGCTCGAGCGTCCCTCCGGACAGCCGAGCAGTCTGCCATAGAAGGCGCGAGCTTCGGCGAGATCGCGGACCGGGAAGGCCAGGTGGAAGCGCGGGATGTCCATGGCCGGGGTCTTAGACGAAAAGCCGAGGCCGGCGCGAGGGCTTCCGCCGAGCGCGCTCACGGGTAAGCTGAACGCCGTTCTGGGGAGGGCGATTCGTGCATCTGAGACTGGCGGCCGCGGCGGCGCTGGCCGCTCTTGCGTTGGCAGGACGGGCGAACGCGGCCGAGCTCCTCGCGGGCGCCTATGCTCATGACGTGAGCTTCCTCGGCGACGCGATCGGTTCCGGCTCGGCCGACCGCGAGCGCGGCGCCGATTTCGAGCTCGGGGTCCGCTCGGCGCGCATCGCAGCGCTGCATCTGATCGGCGCGCCCCAGGCCCACGTCTTCGTCTCGGTGAACACCCACCGCACCTCGGATCTCGTGGCGGCGGGCCTGTCGTGGCCGCTGCCGCTGGGGCGGACCTTCTACCTTCGCCCGGGGCTTGGCCTCGCCTATACCGACGGCAAGGTGAACCTGCCGCCGGTCAATGCGCCGGGCCTGACCCCGGCCGAGGTCCAGCGCCGGCTGACCCTCTTCCAGACCCGCATCGACTTCGGCTCGCGCGTGCTGTTCGAGCCCGAGATCGCGCTCGGCGCGCACCTTACGCCCCGCTGGAGCGCGGAGCTTTCCTGGGTGCACATCTCGAACGGGCAGATCTTCCACCACGGCAAGAACCAGGGGCTTGACGATGCGGGCGTGCGGATGATCTACGCGCTCGGCGCGGACGGCCGCTGAGCCGCCGCGGCGCACAATCGATCCACGATCCCCCGCCGAGCACCTGTCGAAGGGCGGGCGTGATCCAACCCGGCAGGTTGGAGGGTCGTATCCATGGCCAATGTGACGGTGGTCGGCGCCCAGTGGGGCGACGAGGGCAAGGGCAAGCTGGTCGACTGGCTGTCGAACCGCGCCGACGTGGTGGTGCGCTTCCAGGGGGGCCACAACGCCGGCCACACCCTGGTGGTCGGAAACCAGACCTACAAGCTCTCCCTGCTGCCCTCGGGCGTCGTGCAGGGCAAGCTGTCGGTGATCGGCAACGGCGTGGTGGTCGATCCCTGGCACCTGCTGGAGGAGATCGCCAAGGTCCGCGACCAGGGAGTCGAGATCACGCCAAGGATCCTGGCGCTGGCCGACAACGCCTGTTTGATCCTGCCGCTGCACAAGGACCTCGACCAGGCGCGCGAGGCGGCTGCGGCCAACAAGATCGGCACCACCGGCCGCGGCATCGGCCCCGCCTACGAAGACAAGGTCGGCCGCCGGGCGATCCGTGTCGCCGACCTGGCCGACCGCGAGGCGCTGGAGGCCAAGATCGATCGCCTGCTCGCCCACCATGCCCCCCTTCGGCGCGGGCTCGGCCTGCCCGACGCCGATCCCGCCGCCCTGCTCGCCGAGCTCGAGGCGATCGCGCCCAAGGTGCTGGACTTTGCGCAGCCCGCCTGGCTGCTGCTCGACCGCGTCGTCAAGTCCGGCAAACGGGTGCTGTTCGAGGGCGCGCAAGGGGCGCTGCTGGACGTCGACCACGGCACCTACCCCTATGTGACCTCGTCCAACACCGTGGCCGGGCAGGCGGCCGCGGGCTCGGGGCTCGGGGCCAAGGCCACCGGCTACGTGCTGGGCATCGTCAAGGCCTACACCACCCGGGTCGGCGAGGGCCCGTTCCCGACCGAGCTCAATGACGAGATCGGCCGCCGGATCGGCGAGGTGGGCCACGAATTCGGCACGGTCACCGGCCGCGCCCGCCGCTGTGGCTGGTTCGACGCGGTCCTGGTCCGCCAGTCGGTGGCGCTGAACGGCGTCGCGGGCGTCGCACTCACCAAGCTCGACGTGCTGGACGGGCTGCCGCGCTTGAAGATCTGCACCGGCTACCGCCTCGACGGCCGCGAGCTCGACCATCTGCCGGCCGGTCTCAAGGCCCAGGCCGCCCTGCAACCGGTCTACGAGGAGATGGAGGGCTGGCCGGAGAGCACCCACGGCGCGCGCAGCTTCCGCGATCTGCCGGCGAGCGCGGTGAAATATGTCCGCCGCATCGAAGAGCTGATCGGCGCGCCGGTGGCGCTGCTCTCCACCAGCCCGCAGCGCGACGACACCATCATGATGCGCGACCCCTTCGCGGATTAGCCGCTCCACGCCGCTCGCATCGCGCTGCGCGCCTGCGAGAGGGGCGACTACGGCAGGCCCGCGTGGGCCACGTCGACCGTGGCGATCTCGATCTGGCCGTGGGCCTGGACCCCCACTTCGCCGGGCAGCGACGAGCGGGCGGTGAGCATGAACAACGTCCGGCCGTCCTCGCCGCCCAGCATGCAGGCGAAGCAGGGCATCTCGGTCGCGATCACCTCCTTGACCTCGCCGCCCTGGGCGATGCGGGCGCATTCCGGGGCGATCGGGTTGGCGATCCAGATCGCGCCCTCGGCGTCCAGGCAGATGCCGTCGGGCAGGCGCGGACGCAGCGGCGCCCACTCGCGGCGGTTCGAAAGCGCGCCATCGGCGCCGATGTCGAAGGCGGTGAGGCAGCCGCCCAGCGTCTCGCCGATGATCAGGGTCTTTCCGTCGGGGGTGATCACCGTCCCGTTCGGGAAATGCATATCGGCGGCGGCTTCATGCACGCTGCCGTCCGGATCAACGCGGGCGAGCTTGGCCGCGACGTGATCGGCGATGACGCTCTCGGCGCCGCGCGCGGTGAGCTCGTGGTCGAGGTCGAAGCCGAAGTTGCCGACGTAGGCGCGGCCCTCGGCGTCCACCACCATGTCGTTGCAGTGCCACGTGGCGATGGAATTCAGATCCGCGTGGGTGCGGATCTGTCCGGCGGTGTTTCGCCGCAGCACCAGCCGTCGAGTCATCGAGACCACCAGCAGGTCGCCGTCCGGCGTCCAGCCGAGGCCGGAGGGCTGATCGTCGAGGGTGAACTCGGTGCGCACGTCGCCCGCGGCGGAGACCGACTTGACCGCGTGGGCGTAGAAGTCGCTGAACCACAGCCGCCCGCCATGCCAGCGCGGCCCCTCGCCGAAGTAGATCCCGCCGGTCAGGACCTTCGCTGCTCTGGCCATCTCGCCGCCCTCGAACTTTCGGAAGGGCTCACTTCGAACCTCCGCCCGAGGCTGCGTCAAGCGGCCGCGCTGCGGCGGCGGAACGCCGGTCTCGTAACCGGCTCTTTACCGACGCAGCCCTAGCGATGGGGCTGACGGGAGCGACGGGCTTGTTCGACCGCAACAGCAAGACCATCCAGGCCATGGCGCCGCTGTTGCAGCGGGTGCTGATCGTCGACCCGCAGGTAGCCAACGCCAAGCTGCTCGGCGAGCTGATGCGCAGCATGGTGCGCTGCCAGGTCTGGGCCGCGGCGAGCGGCGCCAAGGCGCTCAAGCTGGCCGGCTCGGTCACGCCCGACGTGATCTTCGTGGAGCTCGCCGGCGAGGGCCTCGACGGCGTCGACTTCACCCGCCGCCTGCGCCGCTCGAACCTGACCTGCCGCGATGCGCCGGTGATCATGGTGACGAGCCAGGCAACGGCGGCGTCGATCCTCGCGGCGCGCGACGCCGGGGTGCACGAGTTCATCCGCAAGCCGTTCACGGTAAAGGATCTCGCGCGCCGGCTGGAAGCGGTGACGCTGCACCCGCGCGACTGGATCGAGGCGGTGGACTACGTCGGTCCCGACCGTCGGCGGTTCAACTCCGGCGACTACGGTGGCCCGCTGAAGCGGCGCTCTGATGCCCCGAAGGCGCCGGAGGCCGCGCGCACAGGCCAGGCGCTGAAGATCCTGCGCTCGGCGATCGGGGCGGCGGAGCGCGATCCCGCGCAGGCGCTGCGGGCCATGCAGACCCAGGCCAAGGAGTTGCAGAAGGCCGCCGCCGCGGCCGGCGACATGAAGCTCACCAATGCCGCCCTCGAGCTAATCCGCTACCTGGGCGAGGTGGAACGCAACGCCGCGTCGTTCACGGTCGCCGATGTCCAGGCCCGCGCCGCGCCGCTGCTCGCCTACCTGCCCCGCGAGGAGCGCAGCTCCGAGGCGGCGTGAGCCGAAAGTCCGAAGCGTCCCGCCAGCTCAGCGGCAGCGCACCTGGCCGCGGTCGATGGAGTGGCCGATCGCGCCGCCGCCCACCGCGCCGATGATGGTGCCCAAGGTGTCGTGGTGCGTGATCGCGTTGCCGAGCAGGCCGCCGGCGATCGCGCCGACCACCAGCCCCGTCGAGCCGTCGCTTCGGCGGCAGTAGTAACGGCCGTCGCTGCCGCGCCAGACCTGGTCGTTGCGCCTCATCCGGCGCTCGTGATGGCGGCGGTGGTCATAGTTGCGCGCCGGGTCCCAGTTCTGGTCGTGGTCGCCATGCCAGCGGTAGTCGGGCTGGGCGACGGCGGACACGGCGAAGCTGCCGGCGGGCAGGGCGATGGCGGCCGCGAGCGCGGCCATGACGGTGTTTTTCATGGCGCAGCAACGGCCCAGCCGGGGCTTCGTTCCGGTCAGGCCGAGACCAGGTTGCGCGCCTCGGCGGCGGCGCGCATCGCCTTCTGCAGCTTCTCGAACGCGCGGACCTCGATCTGGCGCACCCGCTCGCGGCTGACGCCGTACTGCGAGGCGAGCTCCTCCAGCGTGGTCGGATCGTCCCTCAACCGCCGCTCGGTCAGGATGTGCCGCTCGCGGTCGGTGAGCTCGGCCATGGCCTCCTCCAGGAGGCCCATGCGGATCGAGCGCTCTTCGCTCTCGGCGACCACATGCTCCTGGTTGGGCGTCTGCTCGTCGACGAGCCAGTCCTGCCACTCGCTCTCGGAATCGGACCGCAGCGGCGAGTTCAGCGAGGCGTCGCCGCCGGACAGCCGGCGGTTCATCGAGATCACTTCCTCGTCCAGCACGCCGAGCTTGGTGGCGATCTGGCGCACCTGGTCGGGGTGCATGTCGCCTTCCTCGAGCGCGGAGATCTCGCTCTTGGCCTTCCTCAGGTTGAAGAACAGCTTCTTCTGGGCCGCCGTGGTGCCCATCTTCACCAGGCTCCAGGAGCGCAGGATGTATTCCTGGATCGCGGCGCGGATCCACCACATGGCGTAGGTGGCGAGCCGGAAGCCGCGGTCCGGGTCGAATTTCTTCACCGCCTGCATGAGTCCGACGTTGCCCTCGGAGATCACCTCGCCGATCGGCAGGCCATAGCCGCGGTAGCCCATGGCGATCTTGGCGACCAGCCGCAGGTGGCTGGTGACCAGACGGTGGGCGGCTTCCGGGTCCTCATGCTCCTGCCAGCGTTTGGCGAGCATGAACTCCTCGTCCTTGTCGAGCATCGGGAACTTGCGGATCTCGGACAGGTAGCGACTGAGGCCGCCTTCCGGCGACATGACGGCGAGCGCGTTGGCGGCCATGGATCATCCCCTCTTATTCCCGGACGTTTCGGGCCGTGGCGCGCGGCGCACACAGGACCACCCGCCCCCTCCAACCTATGAGATAGGAGTAGGGTTGCGGCGGCGGTAGGTCGCGAGCGGGGAGGCGGCGACCCGAAAATGTCCGACTGCTCTACTTGGTTATTATTAGCTCTCGATGACGGCGCCTTCAAGGCAAGCTTTCTCACAGGGACTGATAGTTAAGCTCGATCGCCAGCATGCCGGCCTTGATCCGGCGCAATCAGCGCGGGAGCCTCGCCAGGCGTCGCTCCAGCTCGGCCATGTCCGCGGGCGGCTGGCTCTCGAACCGCAGCGCCTCGCCGGTGACGGGATGGCGGAAGCCCAGCACCGCCGCGTGCAGCGCCTGGCGCGCCAGGCCCGCGTCGGCCATCGCCCGGCGCACCGGCTCGGCGGGCGGGCCGGAGCCGTACAGCGGATCGCCAAGGCACGGGCAGCCCTTTGACGCCAGATGCACGCGGATCTGGTGGGTGCGCCCCGTCTCCAGTCGGCAGGCGAGCCGGGCGGCCAAGGGCTTTGCGTCCGGGCCGAACGTCCGTTCGGTGAGATAGTGGGTCACGGCCGCGCGGCCGCCGGATTTCACGAGCGCCATCTTCTTGCGGTCGTGCGGCGAGCGGCCGATGGCGCCCTCGATGGTCCCTCGCTTGGGGCTGGGCGCCCCGCGGACCAGGGCCAGGTAGACGCGCTCGATGTCGTGGGCGGCGAACAGGGCCGAGAGTCCCTGATGCGCGGCGTCGGTCTTGGCGGCGACGACGATGCCCGAGGTGTCCTTGTCGATCCGGTGCACGATCCCGGGGCGGGCGACGCCGCCGACGCCCGCGAGGCTCGCGCCGCAATGGGCGAGCAGGGCGTTGACCAGCGTGCCGGCCTCGCTGCCGGGCGCGGGGTGCACGGCCATCCCGGCGGCCTTGTCGACCACGATCAGGTCCGCGTCCTCGAACAGCACGCTCAGCGGAATGGGCTCGGGCTTCGGCTCGGCGGGCTCCGGCGGCGGGACCTCAATCTCGTAAACCCCGGGGGCCGCGCGGGTTGAGGGGCCCGCCAGCGGCTGGCCGCCGAGACGCACTCTCCCCTCGGCGATCAGGGCCTGCAGCCGCGCGCGGGAGAGGTCCGATAACCGCGCCGCCAGCGCCTTGTCGATCCGCTCGCCGGCCTCATCGGGCGAAAGGGCCACCGTCCGCAGGTCCGCGGCCGCCGCCTCGAGCGGCTCCTCCGCCTCG
>NZ_JAICYI010000095.1 GCF_025934275.1 Phenylobacterium sp. | reverse complement strand
GTTCAGCGCGGGTGGTCAGGAGGTGTCGGCGTCGGGGTGGGCGGCGCGCCAGCGGGCGATGACCGGCTGGGCCTCCTCTTGGGTGAGGAGCCCGATCTCGCGGCGGATGCGCTCGATCAGCACCTCGATCGGCTGATCCAGGAAATCGTCTTCGACCTCGGCGAGCTCGAGCTGGCGCTCGAGGCGGCCGAGCAGCAGCTCGACCTCGCCGTCCTCATCGTCCGGGTCCTCGGCTTCCGTCCAGGCGAGCCGGGCGACCGCGGCGCGCGCCCTGGCCGCCTTGGCCTTCACCGCCGCCTTGCGGGCTTCCTCGACCTCAGCCTCCGCCTCCCGCTCGAAACGGGCCTTGTCGCGCAGGAGCCGGGCCTCCAGCGCCATCGACTGGCGCACGCCTCGGCCCACCCGGTGGAAGTCGCCGGAGAGCCGGCCCTTGACGTCCGGGTCCGTCGCGGCGAGGGCCGTGGCCTGCAGGTCGCGGGCGAGCGCGATCCCGAGCTCGGTCAGCTCCTTCAGCACGCCGGCGTGCCGCTCGGCCATTTCCGCCCGTTCCGACATGAACAAAAGTAGAACATATTCGCCCCCGGGAGTCAAGCAATTCGCGGCGTCACCCGCGGCGCGCGGACCAGGAGAACGTCAGCCAACCGGGTGGAAACCGCACCCTGCGGGCTCGCGCGGAAGTCCGCAACGGGTCGAAATAGGCGCCCTTGGCATCCAGGCGGCGCCGGACTTGGGCGGGCCGCCGACAAAGAAGAACCGGGTCTCATCGTCCAGCATCACGGCCGACTCTCCACCATCGAGCGCTGCGTGTCAGCGCCGGCGCGCGGCCGCATCGCCGCGGAAGCTCCGCCGGGCCGCGGCGGCGCCCAGGAGCGCCAGGACGGCGAAGGCGACGGCGTCCCAGCCGGCCATGGAGAGGCCGATGAACCGCCAGGGCGCCTCGTCGCAGCGGGGCGCCCTGGTCATCTCGCCGTGCATGGCGCGGGCGATGTCGGCGGCGGTCACGGTGGACGCGCCGGAGCAGCTTTCGGGCGCCGACCAGAGCTTCCACTCGGCGCCGGCCTGTTGCACGGCGATCGCCGCGCCCGCCAGGAAGATCAGGACGAGCAGGGCCTCGATCCACGGCGTGAGCCGCCAGCCGGGGGCGAAGCGCGCGCTCACCAGGCCGATCAGGGCGACCAGGGCGGCCGACCAGTAGGCGTCCCTCTGCTGCAGGCACAGGTGGCAGGGCTCCAGCTTGCCGATCAGCTCGAAGCCATGGGCGACCGCCAGCAGCGCGAGACTGGCCGCGAGCGCGACGACCAGCCAGCGGCGAAGAAGCAGCTCGATCAGCGTCATGCCGAAGCCTTAGCCGCGCTTCCCGGCTGCCGCCAGCCTCGTGCATCGGCGTATCGCGGGCCTACGAAAAAGTAACTTGGCGCCGATCTTAACACTGTTATCTTAGCGATGCTCAGTTCCTGTGCGCCGTCGGAGGGGATAACCGGCGGCGAGGCTGCAGGCGCTGGGCCGCGGCCCGATCCCGGGCGGCGCCTCCCCGAACCTGCTGGAGGGCTTTGCATGAAGCTCCATACCCTTGCGGCCGCCTGCGCCGCGCTCCTCTCCCTGTCCGCCACCGCCGCCTTCGCGAGCGATCCGGTCACCGCCAAGCTGCAACAGCCGCTGGCGCAGCCGACCAAGTTCATCGCCGGCGGCGCGGTGTTCGTCTGCGAAGCCGACGCCTGCGTCGCGCGGGCGGCGGTGTCCAACACCTACTCGGTCGACACCTGCAAGGCGATCGCCGCCAAGGTGGGGCCGGTCGCCGGCTTCAGCGACCGCCGCCAATTCAGCGCCGAGCGGCTCAGCGCCTGCAACGCCCAGGCCGCGAAAGCCGGCGCGAGCGAGAACCTCGCCAGCGTGAAGTAAGCTCTCCCCAGAAGCTCTCTCATCGAGCTCCGCCCCTTGGGGCGCCGGATCCTCTGGCGCCCTCTTTTTTTGCGCCGACCGCGGGCCTCGCGCGGAGTCCGTCGCCGCCGGCCCTCACAACGCTTGTGAGCATTCCGCCGCGGCGCCTCGTCCCCCTTCTGTTGCGGCGCGAAAGGGCGCGTGCTATCAGGCGCGCGGCTTAGGGCAGGGGGTCATATCGGACCTCGGGTCCGGCGTGATTTTTCCAAGCGCTTTCAAGCCTCTAAGCTGCAGTGGCGACGTCGCGGCGGCTTATCCATACCGACCGGACGGAAGAGTTAGGTGGCCGACGAATCCAACGTGTCGACTGTGGCGGGCCGATACGCCCTCGCGCTGTTCGACCTCGCGAGCGAACAGAACGGCGTGGCGGCCGTCGAAGCCGACCTCAGGTCGCTGAAGGCGGCCCTGGCCGAGAGCCGCGATCTGCGCACTCTGGTCGGCTCGCCGGCGTTCGGCGCCCACGACAAGGCCAAGGGACTCGCCGCCCTGGCCGAGCGCGGCCAATTCAGCCCGACCACCCGCAAGTTCCTCGGCCTCCTGGCCGCCAACGGGCGGGCCTCGGCCCTGGCCGATGTGATCCGCGCCTTCGAGGCGCTCGCCGCCAAGGCGCGCGGTGCGGTCTCCGCCGAGGTCACGACCGCCGTGCCGCTCTCGGCGGCCCAGACCAGGGGCGTCGCCGCGGCGCTTCGCCAGGCGCTCGGCAAGGAGCCCGAGATCGCCAGCCGGGTCGATCCCGCGATCCTCGGGGGCATCCGCGTCAAGATCGGCTCCCGCCTGTTCGACGCTTCGCTCCGCTCGAAGCTCGACTCACTGAAATTCGCCCTGAAGAGAGCGTAAGCCCATGGACATCCGCGCCGCCGAGATCTCGGCCATCCTGAAGTCGCAGATCGCCAATTTCGGCGAGGAAGCCGACGTCTCCGACGTCGGCCAGGTGCTCTCGGTGGGCGACGGCATCGCGCGCGTCTTCGGCCTCGACAACGTCCAGGCCGGCGAGATGGTGGAGTTCCCCTCCGCCGGCGTAAAGGGCATGGCGCTCAACCTCGAGCGCGACAACGTGGGCGTGGTGATCTTCGGCGAGGACCGCGCGATCGCCGAGGGCGACGAGGTCCGCCGCCTCTCCGAGATCGTCGACGTGCCGGTGGGCAAGGGCCTGCTCGGGCGGGTGGTCAATCCCCTCGGCGAGCCGATCGACGGCAAGGGCCCGATCACGAATGTGGCCGAACGTCGCCGGGTCGACGTCAAGGCCCCCGGCATCATCCCGCGCAAGTCGGTGCACGAGCCCGTGCAGACCGGCCTGAAGGCGATCGACACCCTGATCCCGATCGGCCGCGGCCAGCGCGAGCTGATCATCGGCGACCGCCAGACCGGCAAGACCGCCGTGGCGCTCGACACCATCCTCAACCAGCGCAGCGTCAACGCCACCGGCGACGAGAGCCAGAAGCTCTACTGCATCTACGTGGCGGTGGGTCAGAAGCGCTCGACGGTCGCCCAGATCGTCAAGACGCTCGAGGAGCGCGGCGCGCTCGACTACACCATCGTGGTCTCCGCCACGGCGTCGGAGCCCGCGCCGCTGCAGTTCCTGGCGCCGTTCGCCGGCTGCGCCATGGGCGAATGGTTCCGCGACAACGGCATGCACGCGGTGATCATCTATGACGACCTCTCCAAGCAGGCGGTGGCCTACCGGCAGATGTCGCTGCTGCTGCGCCGCCCGCCGGGCCGCGAGGCCTATCCGGGCGACGTCTTCTACCTGCACTCGCGCCTGCTGGAGCGCGCGGCCAAGCTCAACGAGGACAACGGCGCGGGCTCGCTGACCGCGCTGCCGGTGATCGAGACGCAGGCCAACGACGTCTCGGCCTACATCCCGACCAACGTGATCTCGATCACCGACGGGCAGATCTTCCTGGAGACCGACCTGTTCTTCCAGGGCATCCGCCCGGCGGTGAACGTCGGCATCTCGGTCAGCCGCGTCGGCTCCTCGGCGCAGATCAAGGCGATGAAGGCGGCCTCCGGGCCGATCAAGGGCGAGCTCGCCCAGTACCGCGAGATGGCCGCCTTCGCGAAGTTCGGCTCCGACCTCGACGTCGCCACCCAAAGGATGCTGGCGCGCGGCGAGCGGCTGACCGAACTCCTCAAGCAGCCGCAGTACGCGCCGCTGGCCGTCGAGGAGCAGGTGGCGGTGATCTACGCCGGCACCCGCGGCTACCTCGACCGAGTGGCTACCGCCGACGTCAGCCGGTGGGAGCGCGAGCTGCTGTCGTTCCTGCACGCCAAGCACCAGGACGTGCTGGACGACATCCGCATCAAGAAGGACCTGGGCCCGGTCGAAGATCGGCTGAAGGGCGCGCTCGCGGCCTTCTCCGAGACCTTCGCCTGACGCAGCCGGGAGGAGCCGAGCAGCCGGCATGGCCAGCCTGAAGGACATGCGCAATCGGATCGGAAGCGTGAAAGCCACGCAGAAGATCACCAAGGCGATGCAGATGGTCGCCGCGGCCAAGCTGCGCCGCGCGCAGGACGCCGCCCAGAGCGCGCGTCCCTACGCCGCGCGCATGGCCGCGGTGATCGCCAACCTGGCCGCCGGCGTCTCCGGTCCGGGCGCGCCGCGGCTGCTGGCCGGCACGGGATCCGACCGGCGGCACCTGATCGTGGTGGCGACCGCCGACCGAGGGCTGGCCGGCGGCTTCAACTCCTCCATCGCGCGCGCCGCGCGGGAGCGGATCGCGAGCCTGCTGTCCGAGGGCAAGGAGGTCCGCATCATCCCGGTCGGGCGCAAGGCGCGCGACCAGCTGCGCCGGCTCTACGGCGACCGCTTCGCCGCGGTGTTCGAGGCCGGCGGCAGTCCATCGCTCGGCCGCGCCGAGGAGGTCGCCGGCAAGGTCCGCGAGATCTTCGAGGCCGGCGAGACCGACGTGGTGAGCCTCTTCTACTCGCGGTTCCGCTCGGTGGTGAGCCAGACGCCAACGCTCAGGCAGCTGATCCCCGCCGAGGTGGAGGCGGGCGGCGCGCCGCTCGACCTCAAGGGCGCTTCCTACGAATACGAGCCGGACGAGGAGACCATCCTCGAATCGCTGCTGCCGCGGAACATCACCACTCAGATCTTCGCCGCCATGCTGGAGAACCAGGCCGGCTTCTTCGCCTCGCAGATGACGGCCATGGACAACGCCACCCGCAACGCCGGCGACATGATCGCCAGCCTCACCCTGCAGTACAACCGCACCCGCCAGGCGCAGATCACCAAGGAGCTGATCGAGATCATCTCCGGCGCCGAGGCGCTCTAGGAACAAACCCATGTCAGAAGCCGTCGCCAAGAAACCCCGCCGCACCGCCGCCAAGACCGCGAGCGCCCCGCCAGCGCCGGCCGTCAAGGGCGTCGCCACCGGACGCATCGTCCAGGTGATCGGCGCCGTCGTCGACGTCGAGTTCGAGGGCCATCTGCCGTCGATCATGAACGCGCTCGAGACCAGCAACACCGACCAGCGGACCGGCGCGCCGTTCCGCCTGGTGCTCGAGGTCGCCCAGCACCTGGGCGAGAACACCGTGCGCACCATCGCCATGGACACCACCGAAGGCCTGACCCGCGGCCAGCCGGTGGCCGACACCGGCGGCCCGATCACCGTGCCGGTGGGCCCGGCGACGCTCGGTCGGATCATGAACGTGATCGGCGAGCCGATCGATGAGGCCGGCCCGATCGTCAGCGACCACGTCAGCTCCATCCACCGCGAGGCGCCGGCGTTCGCCGACCAAGCCACCTCGCGGGAGATCCTGGTCACCGGCATCAAGGTGATCGACCTGCTCTGCCCCTACACGCGCGGCGGCAAGATCGGCCTGTTCGGGGGGGCCGGCGTCGGCAAGACCGTGACCATGCAGGAGCTGATCAACAACATCGCCAAGGCCTACGGGGGCTATTCGGTGCTGGCCGGGGTGGGCGAGCGGACCCGCGAGGGCAACGACCTCTACCACGAGATGATCGAGTCCAACGTCAACGTCGATCCGCGCAAGACCGGCTCGGCGGAAGGCTCCAAGTGCACGCTGGTCTACGGCCAGATGAACGAGCCGCCGGGCGCGCGGGCGCGGGTGGCCCTCACCGGCCTCGCCCAGGCGGAGTACTTCCGCGACCAGGAGGGCAAGGACGTGCTGCTCTTCGTGGACAATATCTTCCGTTTCACCCAGGCCGGCGCGGAAGTCTCCGCGCTCCTGGGCCGCATCC
>NZ_JAICYI010000044.1 GCF_025934275.1 Phenylobacterium sp. | reverse complement strand
TCGGGCGAGCCGTACATCACGCCGATCTTCATGCGGATCTGGTTGATGAAGATCACCATGGTGTTGGACTTGTTGATCGAGGCGGTCAGCTTGCGCAGCGCCTGGCTCATCAGGCGCGCCTGCAGGCCGGGCAGGCTGTCGCCCATCTCGCCTTCGATCTCGGCCCGGGGCGTCAGCGCCGCCACGCTGTCGATGACGATGATGTCCACCGCCCCGGAGCGCACCAGGGTGTCGGTGATCTCCAGCGCCTGTTCGCCGGTGTCCGGCTGCGAGACCAGGAGATCGTCCAGGTTGACGCCCAGCTTGTGGGCGTAGCTGGGGTCGAGCGCATGCTCTGCGTCGACGAAGGCGGCGGTGCCGCCCTGCTTCTGCACCTCGGCCACCACGTGCAGGGCGAGCGTCGTCTTGCCCGATGACTCCGGCCCGTAGATCTCGACGATCCGGCCCTTCGGCAGGCCGCCGATGCCGAGCGCCAGATCCAGGCCGAGCGAGCCGGTGGAGATGGACTCGATCTCCACGATCTTGCCCTTCTCGCCCAGCTTCATCACCGAGCCCTTGCCGAAGGCTCGATCGATCTGCGCGAGCGCCGCTTCCAGCGCGCGCTGCTTATCCCCGTCGTCGCGTCCCACGAGCCTCAACGCCGATTGTGACATCCCTCAAACCCCTTATCGCAGATTCCCGCCAACCCAGCTCCCGAGATGGAAACTCCCGTTCGGCCGAGGACTCATGCGTACCGCGTTTGTTCTAGGTTCGCAAGATGTTCCGATTTGCGGGCGATATTCCCGTTTGCAAACCCGATTTCTGTGGTAAACCTAATTCCGATAAGGAGTTAGGCCGATGGCGAGCGCGCTTTCCGCCCCGCACTTCCACAACGAGGCCGCAGCTTTTCGCTACGTCGAGGCCCGAATTTGGCCGGATGGCCCAGTTTGCCCGCACTGCGGATGCACCGGCCGCATCTCTGCGATCAAGCCGAACCCCGCCAAGCGCGTGCGCCTCGGGCTGAAGAAGTGCGGCGATTGCAAGAAGCAATTCACCGTCAAGGTCGGCACCGTGTTCGAACAGAGCCACGTGCCGCTGAACGTCTGGCTTCAGACCATCGCGCTGATCTGTTCGTCCAAGAAGGGCTTCAGCTCCAACCAGCTCGCCCGCGTCCTGGGCGTCACCCTGAAAACCGCCTGGTTCATGGGCCATCGCATCCGCGAGGCGCTTGCGGTCGATGATGACGACGGCGGCCTGCTGGGCGGCGGCGGCAGCGTCATCGAAGCCGACGAAACCTTCCTCGGCCATGAGGCCAAGTCGTTCGTCAGCGGCAAGGGCTGGCGCGGCGGCTCGGGCCAGAAGAAAATCCTCGCCGTCGTCGAGCGTAAGGGCCGGGTCCGCTCGGTGAAGATCGACAGCCTTCACAAGCCCGAGATCGTGCGCGCCCTCGAAATCGGCGCCCGCGACTCGATCCTCTCGACCGACGAAGCCCAGCACTATCGCCGTCTCGGCAAGGAGTTCATCGGCCACATGACCGTCGAGCACTCGGCCGACGAATACGTTCGCGGCGAGGCCCATACCAACACCGTCGAAGGCGTGTTCTCGATCTTCAAGCGCGGGATGCGGGGCATCTACCAGCACTGTTCCGAGAAGCACCTTCACCGCTACTTGGCCGAGTTCGACTTCCGCTACTCGAACCGGGCGAAGCTCGGGATTGACGACGCCGCCCGCGCCGAACTGGCGCTGAAGGGTATCGTCGGCAAGCGCCTGACCTATCGAACGACTAGTGCAAGCCGGGCGGACGCCGAAGGCCGCATCGTCTGGTAAGCACCGGCGCCGCTGGCGCACCAAGCCGCATCGGCGTAAACGTCGGCGTGTGAACAAGCCAAAGCCCAAGCCCGACAATCCGGAGCAATCGAAGCGTTTCATCGACGCCGCCAAGGAGGCTGGCGTCGATGAGCGCGGCAAGAATTTCGAGCGGGCATTCAAGAAGATCGTTCCTTCCAATCGCCGCAGTCAGACCAAGCCTGCTAGCTGAGTCATAAACGTCCTCACAGCTTGTAGAACGGCGCGCGCTTCTTCTTCGGTGTAGGTTTGCTTCGGATGCATGGTGTTGTTCCGCCATGCTTGTTTGACGTGGTAGAGGTTGGCGTGGGCCTCTGACCACGTGTTGCGCAGCTCACCCTTCGGCATGACCGCAATTGCATTGTGAATATCGCTGAGCAGCTTCCCCCACTCGCGATCAGGATTTTCTATACCTAGCTTTCCGCAAAGGCGCTGAACCGCAGCCTCCATCGCGCGCATCAAGTGAAAGACGCTGGCTGTGTGCCTGCCGAGGGCGAGGCTCTTGCCGGCCTCGCTTATGTCTTCGATGGCGTCAGGAAATGCATCGGCTACATCATCGCCAAACAACGGCTTTTCCTGAAGATATAGAGCAGCGTCGGCCGTTGAGATGAATAGGATTTTTTGTTCGGAAAATTCATCCTGAATCCGCCTCACCAAATCAAGTATCAGGGCGCGCAACTCCGCTGTGCTTTTCCCCCCTCCTTCAATGAATTGTTCGATGTGGCCAAGCTGAGCAGTTACGGACTTGAGCTGCAGTTGGTCGGCCTCGTATTTCAGCGCCCCAAGCGCCTGCCCGATGTGGCCAGCTGCATTGTCTCCAATCGAGGTCTCAAGGCGGATCACCGCTTGCCCAAGAACGTTGGCCGACCACCACCAAGTCGAAGCAGATGACTCAATCATTTCCCAAAGGCTCGCGATTGAGCCCGCGCGGAATGCGACAGGCCCGCTCATCGTATTGCGAGTCCCGACCGGGTTTGCAAAAGGGAATATCGCCGATTTGCGGGGTCTGCGAACAGCTGCGGGCCGCCGAAGTCGCAAGGAGAGCTAAAGCCGGCCCGCGACTGTTTCGGACGTAGGACGGTCGGGCCATGGCGGCCGGCGGCGCAACGCCAGCCTGACACGCGCTCGCCATAACGGCGCCATGCTCGGCGCGCACTCGAACATGACGCGTGAGCGACGTCGGCGGGACAGGACGGGTGTCTGGACAAACAGCAGATCGGCGCGGCCCGCCGCGGCAGTTGAGCGTCGGTCCGGCGCTGGCGCTGGGCGTGCTGACGGCCGCCGCCTCGATATTGCTTCGCTGGGCGCTGACGCCGCTGATGGGTGGCGAGGAGCGGTTCGTGGCCTTCTTCCCTGCGCTGATGCTGGCCACCTTTTATGGCGGCCTGACCGGCGGCCTGAGCTGCCTGATCGTCGCGCTGCTCGTCGGCTGGTATGTGTTCCTTGGCGAGCCGATGTCCTTCGTGCTGGCGCCGCACGAGGCCGATGGGCTGATCGCGCTGCTCGTCGACGGCGGCGCGATCGTCGCGGGCGTGGTGGCGGTCCGGCGACTGATCGCCAACCTCGAGGCGTCGCGCGAGACCGAGCGGGTGCTGGCCCGCGAGCTGCAGCACCGCGTCAAGAACAACCTGGCGGTGGTGGAATCGCTTGCCGCCGAATCCGCCCGCGGGACCAACGATGTCGCGAGCTTCCTCGACCGCTTCCTCGGGCGCATGAGGTCGCTGTCGGCCGCCCAGCGCCTGCTCAGCCGCGAGGCCAACCTGCAGGCTCGGATGGAAGATGTGGTGCAGGCCGTGCTCGCCCCGTTCATGGCGCGCGACCGGATCGCCTGGTCAGGCGCTCCGATGGAGCTGGAGCCGTCCCAGGCGATGATGCTGGCCCTCTGCCTTCATGAACTGGCGACGAACTCGCTGAAACACGGCGCGCTATCGTGCGAAAGCGGCGCGGTGGACATTGCCTGGTCCCGATCGGGCCGCACGGCCGAGATCTGCTGGACCGAGCGCGGCGGGCCTGAAGCGGCCGAGCCGGCGCAGACGGGCTCGGGACTGAAACTGCTGCGTCGCGGGATCGAACCCGGCCGATCCGCCACGCTCGTCTTCACGCCCTCAGGGCTTACCTGGTCGGCCGTCTTTCAGGCCAAGGGCGTTGAGGTCGCCGAGCCCTCCCGCTCTGCGGCCGGTGCGAGTCTGCAGCGGTTGCGCCCGTCATGACTGTCGCCCCCGATGGCGGTGACGCGCCGGTGGGGCCGCCCGTCCACGGCCTCGATGTCGATCCGAGCACGCGCTGCGCCCATTGGCATAGCGCGCTCGACATCATCGCCATCAAGATGCGCTGCTGCGGGGCCTATTACGGCTGCCGTGAATGCCACGACGCCCTGGCCGACCATCCGGCCCAGGTCTGGGCCGCCGACGAGCGGGATACGTCCGCCGTGCTCTGCGGCGCCTGCGGCTACGAGTTGACGGTGAGCGAATACCTAGCCTGCGAGAGCCGCTGCCCGCTCTGCGCGGCGCCGTTCAATCCGGGCTGCCACAAGCACCGCCATCTCTACTTCGCGGCCTAGCTGTCGCGTTCAAGCGCTCTAGGGGATCGGCTGCCGCGGGATCGGGGCTGCGGCCCCGTCCAGCACCGCCTGGGCGGTCTCGGCGACCCTCAGGCGCTTGTCGGACCAGCCGTTGACGTAGCGGGCCGGAACGTCCGGCGCGAGCGGACGCGGCAGGTAGTCGGAGTGCTTGTGATCGCCTTGCGGGTACCAGCTGGTCTTGGCGCGGGCCGCGGCGGCCAGGGAAAGCTGCGGCCCATCGAGCCCGAGCGCCACGTCCCGGCCGGGATCGTTCCACCAGAGCGCCTCCTCCGCCGCATTGCCCCACGGAAAGGCGCCTGAGAGCACCTCGTCGGCGGTGGAGCTGACCACCGCGATGCGTCGGAGGACGGCGACCGCCGGGGCGAAGTAGGCGAGATCGAGCGCCTGGTCGGTCACCGCGGCGGCGGTGAAAACGGCGGTGTCGAACACCGGCAGGCTGTAGCGCTCCTGGGCCGAGAGGGCCTGCAGCACGGTCTCCAGCGCGACGCGCGCGCCCATGCTGTGGGTCACGAACGACACCCGCCGCATCTGGCTCGCGGCGCTCCAGATGAAGTCGGCGAAGTGCCGCGCGGTGGCGCGGATGTCGCCGAGCAGGAACGGGTAGTTGATCGGCAGGTACCAGTCGCCGGCCCAGAGCACCGGGACGACGACGTCGACGCCGAGGGTGCGAAGATCGATCGGCGGATGGGCGAGCGTGAGCGCGCCGCCGCCCGCCATCTCCTGCGCCATCGCGCCCAGGCCCGTGTAGCCGCCATCGCGGTCGACGTTGAAGCCGTGGATCAGGAAGCAGACGTGCTTGCCCTGCAACGCCCGTTGCACTTCCAGCCAGCCCGCCAGCCGCAGCGCCCGCCCCGGCGCGGGACTCCACGGAAAGGCTGGGACGATGGCATCGAGCGCGTAGGCGGCCGCGGCGGTGACCGCGCTGCAGCGCGGCGTCGACATGTCCCGGAAGCTCAGGATCAGCATGGCTCAGCCCAGCCGGGTCGGGATGGACTTGAAGGCGGTCAGCGCATCCTGCAGCTTGGTCGAGACGTCCTTGGCGACGGGCGCCAGCGGGACGGCGACCAGGCCGATCACCACCGCCAGGGCCCAGGGCAGTCGACCTTGCATCCGCCCGACCCCCAATCCGTAGTTCAGCACCAGCGCCAGGACGATCGCCGCGAGGCCCGACCACATCTTCGCCTGCGCCTCGTAGCGCGCCTCGGCGAGATCGAAGGCCGCGTTGACGCGCGCGTCGAGAGCGGTGGCGAAACGTCCGGCGAGCGCCTGCATGGGATCGATCGGACCGGCGGGGTCGTGCGGCGAGGCGGAGGGCGTCTCACCGGCCTGAAGCGCCTGGGCGAGCGCCTGGGAATGTTCCGGCTTCATGTCCCAGACGCTGCCGATCACCTCGGCGGCCTTGCCGATGTCAAGGAACGGCAAGGCCAGCCGGACGCCCTGGCGGATGGTGTCGGGCGCGGCGCCCTTTGAGCGATCCGAGCGGTACTGCTGGGCGATCAGGTCGAGGTAGTGGGGGCCGTAGGCCAGCCGCAGGGCCGGTTCCAGCGGCTGGATCGCCAGCTTCACCGCCTGCAGTCCGGCGTAGGGCAGACCGAAGTGGGCGCCGCCGTCGCGCGAGCGGTAGGCGAACGCCTTGCCGAGCGCCTCCGTCAAACCGAAGGCGGCCACGCCCAGCGCGCCGACCGCCGCGACCCCGGCCGCCAGCTGATCCCATCCAAGGCTGAACGTATCAGCTGCTGTCGGCATGCGCGTCTCCCCGAGCTCTGGCTCCCGCCGATCCCTGGAGCGTTCGCCCGATCGCGCGGAAGTTACGCCAAATAGTTCGCGCCACTCTGAGTTAAGCGCAAGCCGGACGACACTCGTTCGACGAACGACGGTCTCGAAATTCCGGGGATCGCTCGCGGCGCCTGGGCGGTTACGGAAATATCAGCTCCAGGAACGCGTTTCGCATGGACGACGCCGGGCCGCCCGCATCCCACACCGTCATCGACGGCCGCACACGGCTGCCCGGTATTCCGGCGAGCCGGCGCGACGCGCTCGGCCGCGCGCTCCGCCGGGTGGTCGCCGGCGAGGTCCGCTTCGGCGATGGCGACCGGGCGCTCTATTCCACGGACGCGTCCAACTACCGGCAGGCGCCCCTGGGCGTCGTGCTGCCGCGTTCGGCCGAGGATGCGATCGCAGCGCTCCAGGTCTGTGCGGAATTCGGCGCGCCGGTCACCCCGCGCGGCGGCGGCACGAGCCTGGCGGGCCAGACCTGCAACGAGGCGGTGATCTTCGATTTCTCGAAGTACATGCATGCCGTGGTTTCGGTCGAGGCCGACCGGAAGCTGGCGTCCGTCGAGCCCGGCTGCATCCTCGACCACCTGCGCGACGAGGCCGAGCGGCATCACCTGACCTTCGGGCCCGACCCGGCGACCCACAGCCGCAACACCCTGGGCGGCATGATCGGCAACGACAGCTGCGGCGCCCACTCGCTGATGGCCGGCCGCACGGCGGACAATGTCGAGAGCCTCGACGTCGTCACCTACGACGGCTTGCGCATGACCGTGGGGCGGACCTCGCCGCAGGCCTACAGCCGCATCCTGGCCGAGGGCGGACGCAAGGCGGAGATCTACCGGAGCCTGCGCGAGCTTTGGGACCGCTATGGGCGCCAATTCGACGACGTCTATCCGCAGATCCCCCGCCGGGTCTCCGGCTACGAGAACCTCGACCAGCTCGCCTGGGACAAGGGCTTCAACGTCGCCCGCACGCTGGTCGGCACCGAGGCGGGATGCGTCATGGTGCTGGGCGCGAGCCTCAACCTCGTCGAGAGCCCGCCGGAACGCAGGCTGGTGGTCGTGGCCTTCCCGGACATCTACCAGGCGGCCGACGCGGTCTGCGACATCCTGGGCCACGCGCCGATCGGCCTGGAGGCCATGGACGGCGAGGTCGCCGAGTTCCTCAGGCGCAAGCACGAGGACGCCAAGGAGCTGAAAGCGCTGCCGCCGGGCGACGGCTGGCTGTTCGTGGAGTTCGGCGGCGCGACGCACGCGGACGTGGATGCGAAGGCGCAGGCGTTCGCCAAGGCGTTCGGGGCCCCGCAACGCCCGGCCGCGGTGGTGAAGGACGCCGCGACCCAGGCGAGCCTCTGGAAGGTGCGCGAGGACGCGCTCGCCGCCTCGACCCACGTGCCGGGCGTCGGCGACACCTACCCCGGCTGGGAGGACAGCGCCGTCCGTCGTGAGGACCTCGGCCGCTATCTGCGCGAGCTGAGGAAACTGCTGGACGCCTTCGGCTACCAGGCCGCCTTCTACGGCCACTTCGGCGATGGGCTGGTGCACTGCCGGATCAACTTCGATCTGACGCGCCGCGAGGGCGTCGAGCAGTGGCGGCTGTTCCTGGACAAGGCGGCCGACCTCGTGGTGCGCTACGGAGGCTCGCTCTCCGGCGAACACGGCGACGGCCAGGCGCGCGGCGCGCTGCTGGAGAAGATGTACGGCCCCGAGCTGATCGCCGCGCAGCGCGCCTTCAAGGCGATCTGGGACCCCAAGGGGCGGATGAACCCCGGCAAGGTGATCGATCCCTATCCGATCACCTCCAACCTGCGGATCGGGCCGGACGTCCGCCCGCCGCCGATGCCCGGCCGCTTCGCCTATGCCGAGGACGGCGGCGACTTCGCCAAGGCCATGACGCGCTGCGTGGGTGTGGGCGCCTGCCGCGCGCCCGGCAGCGAAGACAAGGTGATGTGCCCGAGCTTCATGGCCACGCGCGAAGAGACGCACTCGACCCGCGGCCGCGCCCGCCTGCTGTTCGAGATGGTGCACGGCGGGCTGATCGACGACGGCTGGAAGAGCCGCGCGGTGGAGGCGGCGCTCGACCTCTGCCTGGGCTGCAAGGGCTGCAAGTCGGACTGCCCGGTGCACGTGGACATGGCGACCTACAAGGCCGAGTTCCGGGCGCACCACTACGCCGGCCGGCTGCGGCCGCGGGCGGCCTACGCCATGGGCCAGATCCGCCGCTGGGCCGAGCTCGCGCAGCACGCGCCGTGGCTGGCCAACCTGGCCTTGAGCGCACCCGGCCTCTCAGGCTTCGCCAAGGCCGCGGCGGGGATCGCGCAGCCCCGGCGGATGCCGCCGTTCGCCCGCCAGACCTTCCGCGCCTGGTGGCTGGCGCGAGGCGGGACGCGAGGCCAGGGCTCGCGGGTGCTGCTGTTCCCCGACACCTTCAACGACTTCTTCCGGCCCGCCACGGCGATCGCCGCCGTCGAGGTGCTGGAGGGGCTCGGCTATCAGGTGGAGGTCCCCGCGGCCTCGCTCTGCTGCGGTCGGCCGCTCTACGACTGGGGCTGGGTCGACCAGGCGCGGGGCCTCTGGATGCGGACGCTGGACGCCCTCGCCGAGCCGATCTCAGCGGGAATCCCCATCGTCGGCCTTGAGCCCGCCTGCGTCAGCGCCTTCCGCGACGAGCTGCCGGGCCTGTTCCCGGCCGACGAGCGCGCCACCCGGCTGAGCGGCCAGACGCTGTTCCTCACCGAGTTCCTCGACCGCGAAGGCGCGCATTTGAAGCTCGACCGCGCGGTGAAGGCGAAGGTGCAGGTCCACTGCCATCAGCACGCCGTGCTCGACTCGGCCGCCGAGATTCGGGTGCTGCAGGCGGCGGGTGTGGAGGCGGAGGCCATGCCGTCCGGCTGCTGCGGCATGGCCGGGGCCTTCGGCTTCGAGGCGGCCAAATACGAGGTCTCGATGCGCGCCGCTGAGCGGGTGTTGCTGCCGCAGGTCCGCGCCGCCCCGGAGGCGACGGTGATCCTCGCCAACGGCTTCAGCTGCCGCGAACAGATCGAGCAGGGCGCCGGCCGCAAGACCCTGCACGTCGCCGAACTGCTGACGCGGGCGGTCTGAGCTAGGCCGGCGTCAGCGCCCGGGCGGGCGTCGTGGCGGGCAGATCAAAGTCGCGCGGATGCACGAACTCGGCGCGGTACCAGGGCCGTGTCCTGCCGTCGAAGATCGCCTTCAGCCAGTCCGCGACGGCCCGCACCCTGGCCGAGCGCGTCGCATCGCGGTGGTGCACCATCCAGAGCTTCACTGGGGCGACGGGCGGCACGCGTTCCAGCATCACCAGATCCGGTTCGATCGACAGGATAGCGGTCGGCAGTGAGGCAAGCCCGATGCCGTTCTTCACCGCCTGGATGACGACCGCGCTGGAGTTCGTCTGGACGTGCTTGTGCGCCAGGACCTGCAGCGCCTTCTGCTGCTCGGTCCAGACCTCTCGCTGGTGAGTCTGCGCGACGTGGTGGATGCACGGGTGTTTCAGGGCGTCGTTCGGGCTGCCTGGCTCGCCGTAGAGATTGATGTATTCGCGGGAGGCGAAGGCTGCGTAGTGCATGTACGCGATGGGCCGCGCGACCACGTCGCCTGCCGTGGGCTCGGTGTAGCTCAGCGTGAGCTCGGCTTCGCCATCGAGCGGGCGGTCGGGCCAGAGGCCGCAGTCGATCGAAAGGTCGAGCCCCGGATGGGCGCGCAGGAACTCCGACATGAAGGGGGTGATGAAGTAGCTCGCGACTCCGTCGGGGACCGCAAGCTTCACCTTGCCTTCCGGCAGCGATTCGAGGTCGCCGATCTCCATCTCGAGGGTGGCGGCGGTGCGCTCCATCGTGAGCACCCGCTGGTACGCGATGTCGCCGGCCTCGGTCAGGGTCACGCCCCGCGGCGAGCGCACGAACAGCACGACGTTGAGCTGGTGCTCCAGCTCCTCGATGGTGCGGGTGACGGTTGAAGGGCTGAGGTTCAGAGCGCGCGCGGCCGCATTGATGCCCCTCGCCTCCGCCACGGCGAAGAACACCCGCAGGGCGGACCAATCGGCCCGGCGTCGCGCGATGTCGGCCATCCGGCCTCCCGTCAAATCTGACGGCCCCCATTGCGATAATTTCGGGCGCCGTTTCCCCACTATGGTCGGTACGCACCTCGTTCGGAACAAGGGTGCGTCCATGCAACTCAATCAGAACCTAACCGGCCGCGAGCTTTCGCGCCATATGCGGCCGATTTTCCAGAAATACGGCGTCCTGCCGCCCTGCGGCGCGGACATGGCCGAGGCCCGCAATCTGGCGGCCGAACTGATCGGCGGAGAACTGGTCGCCACCGAAACGCTTCAGCGTGTGCAGGCTTACACCGACTGCGCCGTCGCGGTGGCGCACGAGGAGGGCCAGGTCACCGGCGTGCTCGCCTGGGTCCACCTCAATGCTGCGGGCGTGGATGCGGTGATGAGCGGCGCCTTCGACGTCTTCAATCCGGCGGAGGCGCACATGGCGGCGCCGGACGAGATCGTATGCGGCACCTATGGCTGGGGGATCGCGGCCTCGACCAAGCCGACGGCGAAGCGGCTGGGGGCCGTCTCCGAGGAGGGTGCGCCCTTGTACGAGCACGTTGCGCGATTCGCGCGCATTGCCACCGAGGCCGGACGGCGGTTCATGTGCGATCGGCTGGGATATCGCGAGCTGCCCGGGTCCGACCTCGTGTGGCTTCCCGCCACGGCGCCGATCCGCACGGCGGAGGCGGCGTGATGAGCGTCTCATCGATCCCGCGCCGCCTGTTCAAGGACGCCGACTACAAGGTCGAGGTCGCCCGCACGCTCGACACGCTCATGAAGGTCCAGGCGGTCCGCACACTGGTCTACATGGGCGACCAGGACTGTCCTTTCGAGGAGGAGTTCGACGGCAACGACTTCTGCGGCGCGACGCACCTGCTGCTGAGTTGGCGCGGCGAGCCGGTGGGCTGCGTGCGCATGCGCTGGTTCGGCGAATTCGCCAAGTTCGAGCGGCTCGCCCTGCGCAAGGAGCACCGCGGCGGCCCCGGGCTCCTGCTTTTGTGCAATGCCGCGTTCGATCTGGCGGCGCGCAAGGGCTACCGCAAGCTGATGGGCCACGCCCAGGTGCGCGGCGAGGCCTTCTGGAAGCGTTACTTCGGCGGCCGGGTTCGGCCCGGGCGGCCGCGCTTCCACTTCTCCGAGTTCGCCTACGTGGAGATCGAGTTCGACCTGAAGCTGCACGCCAAGGCGGTCGGCTTGGCGAGCCCGGCGATGGTGCTCTTGCGCCCGGAAGGCGCCTGGGACGAGCCCGGCGTGCTCGAGGCGCGCGCCTCGGAGGAGCTGGCGGCATGAGCCTCGACAACCTCCGACGGCGTGCGGCCCCCGCGCGCGTCCTGGTCTGCGTCGACCTGCGCGAGCGCACCGGCGCGTCATCACCGGGCGCCGCGGCGTCGCGCTGGCGCGACCGCGCGCGCAGCCTCCTGCATCACGCTCGCCGCGCCGGCTGGCCGATCGCCCACCTGCTCGTCGCCTATCCGCTGGCGGAGGCGAGCCGCTGGCGCGCGATCCAGGGCCTGAGTCCCGCGCCCACCGAGCCGGTGTTCTATATCGATCCCGAGGGCGGCTCTCCGAGCCACGCCTTCCTGCGGTTCGCCAACCACTTCGCCGCGGCGGAGCTGCTGTTCATGGGCAGCACCTCGGGCGGGCGGCGGCTGGATCGGCTCGTCGCCGGCTTCAAGGACCGCGAACTGGCGGCGGCGGTCGACGCCATGTCCGCCCCACCGGGCGCACCCGGCGTCCGACTGACGGTCGTGAGCGGCGTGATCGGCGCCGCGCCGGACCTGCGGCTGATCGCGGGCGGTCTGCGCGAGGAGGTCAAGCCATGAGCCGCCGTCTGGGAAGCCGAGCGGCGAGGGCCGCCGGGGTCGCGCCGGAAGCCCGCACCGTCGTCGCGGGGCCGGCGCTCTGCGAAGCCGCGGTGCAGGAGCTGGTCGACCTGGTGCTCGAGTGCGGCGGGATGAACGAACAGGAAGCGTTGCTGCTGCTCGCCATCGTGAGCCGCCTGGAGCGCGTTCAGCGGACGGAGGGCGCGCGCGCCGCCTGGGCCGCCGCCCGCGAGATCCGGCAGATCTGGATGGAGGGCGACGAGGACGAGGCGCCCGCCGCGCTCAACTAGCCTCGCCTATCCGGCGAGCAGCGCCTGCGCCTCGGCCCAGATCCGGCTCACCACGTCACCCGCAGGCTCGGCGCGGGCCAGGCGCGACGCCTGCCCCGCCCAAGCCTGCATGCGGTCCAGATCGCCCGCCTTGGCGGCGTCGGCGCGCATCGCCGCTGTGAGGCCGCGCTGCACCGGATAGGGGGCGGGGTCCGGCGCATCGGGCGCAGACGCTGCGCGGGCGTAGGCGTTGGCGAGCGCCCGGCCCGGCCGGCCCGAGAAGGCGCGGGTGACGATCGTGTCCTCCGGCTGAGCGCTGGCGAGGCCCTCGGCCCAGGCCGGATTGAGGCCGGCCTCCGAGCAGCGCAGGAAGCCGCTTCCCACCTGCACGGCGCTGGCGCCGAGCGCAAAGGCGGCCGCCGCCGTACGTCCGTCCGCGACGCCGCCCGTGGCGACCACCGGAACCGAGACTGCATCCACGATCGCCGGCAGCAGCGCGAACAGGCCCACCAGCGCCGTCTGGCCGCGGTCGGCCTCGAAGGCGCCCCGGTGCCCGCCCGCTTCGCCGCCCTGCGCCACGATCACGTCCGCGCCGGCCGCCTCGGCCGACCTCGCCTCGGCGACGGTGGTGGCGGTGGCGAACCAGACGATCCCGCGCGCCTTCATGCGCTGCACGAACTCCGGCGGATAAAGTCCCATGATGGAAGAGATGATTGGCGGACTTGCCTCAAGCATCGCGGCGCACTGCGCATCGAAGTCGAGGGTGGCGGCGGCGCCCGCCTCCGCTGGAACCTCCGGCCCGAAGCCTGCGAGGAAGGCGCGCACGCTCGCCTCGTGATCGGGGTCACGGATCGGCGGCGGGTCGGGGATCCAGTTGTTGAGCTGGAACGCGCCGTTGCTCGCGCCGCGCATCGCGGCGGCCCAGCCGGCGATCTCCGCGGGCTTCAGCGTCAGGCAGCCGCACGCGCCAAGCCCGCCGGCGTTGGCCACAGCGGCGGAAAGCTCCGGCGGGCTAGCGCCGGCCATCGGCGCGAGCAGGATCGGGACCCGCAGGCCGAACCGGCGGCAGAACTCTTGGACGCGATCGCGGTAGGACATGGGCCGCCTCGTACAGAGCCGGACGGCGGAAGTCATCTGCTTGCGCGCCTTGCGTCGGTCGCCGAAGCACGCGCATAGTGCCCTCCGTTCAGAGGAGGCCTGATGGCCACGCCCGGGGAAAAGGTCCGTTAGGACCTACTGTTGAGCTGGCGCCGGGCCCGCGCATGCGCCCGGCTGCGCGTCCCCCAATTCTCCTCTGAGTTCCACCATGGCCTTCTTCCGCAACTCCGCGGTCAACCGAATCAACCTGCACTATGCGATCGAAATGCTCGCGCTCTCGGGCGGCGGGCTTTTCTTCCTCGTCTTCATGGTGAAGTCGGGCGTATCCGTCCCCGCTGCCTTGCTGACTCAGGCTGCGACGTTCGCGGGACGCTTCGCGCTGCGTCCGCTGATGCTGCCGCTGGCGATCCGCTGGGGCCTGAAACCGCTGCTCATCGTGGGGACGCTGGGAGTCGCCGCAATCTTCCCGCTTCTGGCCCAGGTGCGCGGCGTGGGCCCGTGGCTCTGGGCGGTGATCGCGATGACCTCGATCGCCGACATTTTCTATTGGCCGAGCTACCACGCCTACTTCGCCGCCGTTGGCGACGCCGAGCATCGGGGTCATCAGGTGAGCCTGCGGGAGGCGGCGAACGCGGTCATCGGCGTCGTCGCTCCGATCGCCGCCGCCTGGTCGCTGGTGACGGCGGGGCCAAGCTGGACCTTCTGGATCATCGCCCTCATCCAGGCCGCCTCGGTGATCCCGTTGATCGGCGCGCCAAACGTGGCGGTGGCGAAGCAGGCCCCCGGCGCCTTCCGCTACGCGGGGCTCCGAATCGCGCTGTTCCTGGCCGATGGCTGGCTGGGCGCCTCGCTCTACTTCTTCTGGCAGATCGCGCTCTTCCTGGCGGTGGGATCGAGCTTCAAGGCCTACGGCGGGGCGATGGCTCTGGCGGCTCTGCTCGGCGGGGCGTTCA
Organism: Phenylobacterium sp.; assembly: GCF_025934275.1. Classification (GTDB taxonomy): domain Bacteria; phylum Pseudomonadota; class Alphaproteobacteria; order Caulobacterales; family Caulobacteraceae; genus Phenylobacterium. The sequence goes on along the minus strand of NZ_JAICYI010000044.1, from coordinate 16,275 downwards.
GCCTGCTCATCGGCCGCCACATCGACGCTGGCGGCGGCCGGCGCGCGGTGCTGATCGCTTATGGCCTGGCGGTGGCGCTGCTCATCCTGCGTGCGCTGAGCCTGGGCTCGCCGTGGCTCGCAGTGGCGGCGAACGCGCCCGGGACGCTGGTCGCGGCGCTCTACATCCCCGCGGTGATGGCGGCGGTCTACAACATCGCCAAGGCCTCGCCCTGCCCGTTCCGATTCCACATGATGAGCGAGGGGGCCTGGGACGTAGGCGGCGGCACCGCCTGTGTCGCCGGCGCGGCCGTCGCCGCCTCGGGCCATTCGCTGGCCTGGGCGATGCTCATCGGAATCCTGGGCGCGTCCGTGACCGTCGTCCTACTGCTCCGCCACTATGGCGGCGCGACCGCGAGCGGCGAAGCGGCGGCCGAGGCAGAGCCCGCCTAGCGGCCCTCGAACTTCGCCGGGCGCTTCTCGAGGAACGAGACCATCCCCTCGCGGAAATCCTGGGTGCGGGCGAGTTGCAGGAACTGCAGGTAGACGTGGTGGACGTGATCCGCAAACGTCTCCTCGAGGCCCATGCGCATCAGCCGCTTGGCCGACTGCACCGCCAGCGGCGCGTTGGCCGCGACCTCGGCGGCGACGGCGCGGGCGCGGCTCATCAACTCGGCGTCCGGGACGACCTCGTTGGCGAGGCCGAGCTCCAGACAGTCCTGCGGCGAGAGGTTGCGGCCGGTGAAGATGATCTCCGCGGCCTTCGACCACCCGACCAGGCGCGGCAGCAGCCAGGTGCCGCCGCTCTCGGGAATGACGCCGCGCTTGACAAAGGCCGCCGCCAGCTTGGCGCTCTCGCCCATGATGCGGATGTCGCAGCCGAGCGCGGTGTCCATGCCATAGCCGGCGGCCGCGCCGTTGAGCGCGCAGATCACGGGCTTGTCCATCTGGAACAGCACCGTCGGCGGCGCGTCGCGGAGATCGAGGTTGACCGAGACCGCGGCCGCCTGGCTTTGCGAGCCGATGCCAGAGCCCTGGGTCGCGTCCACTAGGTCGAGGCCGGCGCAGAACGCCCGGCCCGTGGCGGTCAGGATGATGCAGCGCACCTGCCGGTCGGCATTGGCTTCGAGCAGCAGCTCGCTCAGGCGCTTCAGCATCGGGCCGGAGATGGTGTTCATCCGCTCCGGCCGGTTGAGGGTGATGACCGCGATCCCCTCGCCGACCTCGTAGAGGACCTCCGGGGCGGTCTGGGCGCGGGGTTCGGAGAGGGCCTGGCTCATCGCTTCATCCATTTACAATGTCACGATGAGCTAAGCCCCTCGCCCCCGCCGCAGGCAAGCGGTTTGCAGATTCGAGTCAGACGCGCCGGAACAGGCTCAGCATCTTGCTCGATAGCGCCGTACCGCTAAGCGTGATCGCCGCGCCGAGCACCAGCACGCCGACGGTCGTCAGGAGCGCCGGATCGCCGACCTTCACCAGCGACAGGATCCCGAGCGCCACCGCGCCCAGGCCGGCGAGCACCTGGCCGGCGGCCGCGCCATGCACCGCCGCGCTGGCCACCGAGCGCGCCATCCCGCTGACGCCGAACGCCGCGGCCCGGATGTCGTTCAGGCGCTCGAGCGCGCCCGCCGACAGGATCAGGCCCGCGCCGCCGGTGATCACCAGGGCGGGCATCAGCACCGTCGGAACGATGCGGATCAGGGACAGGATGCCGAGCACCACGGCGGCGAGACCCGCCACGAGCTCGACGGTCACGCCGCCGCCGAGCTCCAGTTTCTCGCCCTCGGTGTCTGCGGCCTGCGTCATGAGCGCCGTATGTCGCGCGGTGATCGCCGCGCCTTCGACGATGAAGGCGGCGCCGAAGATGATGCCGCCGATGGCGGTAAGCACCGGGGACATCACCCCGGCTAGGGCCAGGATGCCCAGGATGACGACGGCGACGCCGCCCATGCTCTCGGTGGCGGCCCCGCCGGCCTCCACCGCATAGGTGTTTCGGGGACTGGTTCCCCGGCTAATGATATCGGCCATGGTCATGATCTCCTCAATGACCCAGCCCCGCGAGTCCAACGGCGCGGAAAGCCTGCCTGTTCCATCGTCCTGCGATGTATTTGGAGCGTTGCCTGCGCCTATGAACGGGGCCGGCAAAGGGCGATCAGCGCGGAAAGATCCGGCTGGCGCTCAAGGGTGCGGCAGAGCCCGATCGCCTGCTCGACGCGCTCGGGTCCGAGGGCGGGCGTCGCCAGATGCCGGAACTTGCGCTCGAGCTTCGCCTGCTGCGCCTCGAGGTCGCGCAGCGGCTGCGAGACGTCGCCGGTTCGCGAGATGGTGCGGCCGTCTTTGAGCGTGACCGACACTAGGCAGCCGCGGCCGGTCTGGCTGGGGTCGATCACGACCCTCTCGCGCAGGGCGACGAGGTCGGCGCGGCGGGCGATGGCGTCGCTGAACAGCGCCTCCTGGAAGGTGTCCTCGCCGGCCAGCGCGAGCGCGGTGGTCATGCGCAGCGAGAACTTGCATTCGAGCCCGGTCGCAGGCGCGGGGATGTTGCAGACGCCGAGGTGGCCGGCCGGGACCTTGACGCGCACGGCGGCGATGGCCTCGGGCGCGACGCCCTCCTCCAGACGGATGCGGTTGGCGGCCTCGATGGAGTCGTGGGTCAGATAGCAGGCCGCGTGGTACTTGAAGAGCGCGTCGACCACGCAGGGCGCCTCGCGGTCGGCGAGCCCGCCGGCCGGGTTCGGCGAGCTGGACTGGGTGTCGGCGAACCCCTGCGCCGAGGCCAGGACGTCGATGTCGCTGGTGAAGCCGCGGGCGGCCAAACGCGCGGCGAGGAGCCCGTTCTGCGCCGCCTTCCCGGGATGCAACGGCTTGGACATGGTTCCGAACACGCTCTTGAGGCCCGCGGCCTGCGTCCCGGCGAGGCCGTAGGCGTGCAGCAAGGCGTCGCCCGAGACGCCCAGCAGGCGACAGGCGGCCGCCGCCGCGCCGAAGGTCCCGAACGTGGCGGTGGCGTGCCAGCCCTTGGCGTAGTGCGAGGGGCCCATCAGCCTGGCGATGCGGCACTCGGCCTCGACGCCCTGGATGAACGCCTCCAGCGCAAGGGCCCCTGTGAGATCGCGCTGCTCCGACAGCGCGAAGACCACCGGCGCGACGGGCACGGTCGGGTGACCCATCGGCATGATCACGTCGTCGAAGTCGAGGGCGTGCCCCTGGGCGCCGTTGATCAGCACCGCGTCGTCGATGCGGCCCCGCCGGTCGTGGCCGAGAAGGGAGACGCCATCGGCCGCATCGGCGGGCGCCAGCTCCTCGATCAGGATGCGGACCAGCGGCTCCTGGCGCGCGGCGAGGCTCACGCCGATCCAGTCCAGCAGGCACTGCTTGGCGACGGTCAGGGCCTCGGCCGGCATTTCGGGAAGGCGCATGCCCGCGACCTTCTCGGCGAGCGCAGCCGTGACCGACTTCGCCGCCACCGCAGCGGGCTGTTCCAGGGTGATCGCCTCGGCCATGGCATCCTCCGTCGGCGGCCTGGACGTGAGGCTAGGCCCACCTGGGGAACGCGGCAATGAGATCGGGGGCCGGCCGCGCCTGGCCGGGACGGTCTAGCCGCGGGCGAGCAGCCCGGCCTGCGCGGCCGCGAGCCGGTTCTCCAGATCCTGGATCCGACGCTCCATGGCTTCGCGTTCGGACATCCACAGCCAGCGGCCGTCCTTGCGCAGGCGCGGCAGCGCCTCGTCGAGGAAGGCCAGCTCCGCGCGCCGCCGCGCCGCCGGATCGACCGGGTCCCGCCGCGCCGCCGCCATGGCGTCTTCGTAGAGACCTTCAAGGCGGTCGAGCGCCAGCTCCAGATTGGCGCTGGCGCGCAGGCTTTCCGAGACCGCGGCCGCGTCGGCGGCGTCGTAGCGCGCGATCTCCTGCGAGAGGGTCTCGGACGTCACCTCGCGCACCAGCGCGCGCAGGCCGAAGTTGAGCAATCGCAGCGGCTGCAGGCCTTCGCTCGTGAGCATCCCGGCCAGTCCGCGGGAGTCGCAGACCACCACCGCGCAGCCGGCGCAGGCGGCCTCCAGCGCCATGCGCGCGGTGGCGAACACGATGTCGTACTTGACCAGCTCGTGTTCCGGCGCCGCCACGGTGCGGCCGCCGCCCGCGCCCAGCACGTCGAGCTTGATGCCATGCCGATCGCAGGTCCGCTGCAACGCCGGAATGTGCGAAGGGCCCTTGGTGAAGGCGAGCGCCCTGCGCGGCGTCTCCGGGAGCGCCGCCGGCCGCTCCGGAATGCGGCGAAGGTCCACCGCGTTGAGCAGGATCTCGACCCTCTCCGGGGCCAGGCCCTCGGTGTGCACGAGCCGGTCCCGGACGGCCTGGTCGACGGCCACGTAGCGCCGGATCTGCGGGAACCTGACGGGACGCTCCTGCCAGTAGACCCAGGCGTGGCACATCTGCAGCGCTGGCGCGGCGGGGAAATGGAACAGCGCCTCGGCGGTCTGCACGAAGTGCTGGCCGTGGATCATCTCGGGCGGCTCGGCCACCTGGGCGAGATCGGAGACCGTCGCCACGCCCCGCGCCTCCAGCTCGGCGGCGGGCTCGCCAAGGTGCGGCGAATAGACGATCGGCCGCCAACCCCGGGCCAGCAGGCCCAGCGAGACGTCGCGGATCACGCTCTCGCTCCCGCCGCGGCGATCGAGCCAGACGTTGGTGAGCAGCACGGTGCGGCCTGGCCTGGAGGCGCGTGTCATGCGGGTTCGGCGGCCGCCTCGAGGCGCGCGCTCAAGCGCTCGACGATCGGAGCGACGTGACGCCAGCGCAGCACGTCCTTGTAGAGGCCCGCCGCGACGCGGTCTTCGCCGAAGCTCTCGTAGAGCGGCTTCGCGGCCGCCGAGGGGATCAACTCGGCGATCGGGCGCACCGCGTGCAGGGTCTCGTTCGCCAGGAACGTCATGCCGCCGTTGCGCACCACCTCGGCGACGTCGCCGGCGATCCCCGGGAAGGCCCGCGCCAGGGCGAGCTTGCGCGCCACCTCGGCCGCGGTCAGCTCTATGGCGAATTGCTGCGGTCCCGGCGGAGGCATCCCCGGGCCCTGCGGCACGACCGGATAGTCGCAGCAGGCGATCTCCCTGCCCAGGCGGCGCGACGCCATGGCGGCGGCGCTCCGCACCGTCAGGTGCCAGAGATCGTGCACCACGTTGTAGAGCTGCCAGGAGTCCACGACGACCTGCCGCGGCCGCCGACGCAGGAAGACTTCGGCCAGCGTCTCAGCCAATGTCACGAACGGCTCGGGCCGGCCGTCCATGGCCCAGCCATAGACCTCCCTGTCCAGGTGAGCCCCGAACACCGGACCGGACTCGGCGCCCAGGGTCCTTGCGAGCCGCTCGCTTGCCGCCACCCGGCTGCGGTCCGTCCCATTGCGGGAGCCCGTGGTCAAGACCAGCACCAGCGGCCGCTCGCGCTCGATCCAGGTGGAGAGCCGAAGCTCGTGGCCGGGGTGGGCAACGGCGAGCACGACGCCGTCGCCTCGCGGCGGCGCCGCCCCCGACCTCATCGATGATGCCACCATGCCCCGGTCCCCCGATCCCTTATCCTAAATGAATAATGAAAAGCCCGTACGTGGCTAGCCGTGGCCGCCGCAAGCGCCCGCTCCGAGGTCGCGTCGATCCGCCGCCCGGCGGTTAGTTGGAGCCGCGGATCGTGGGTTTGCCGAGCAGCGCGTCGGCGATGATGCGCTGCTGGATCTCCGAGGTGCCCTCGAAGATCTTGGTGAGGCGTGCGTCGCGCCAGTACCGCTCGACCGCGTGCAGGGTGGTGTAGCCCGCCCCGCCCAGGATCTGCAGCGCCTCGGAGGTCACCCGCTCGGCCATCTCGGCCGCGAACAGCTTCACCATCGAGGTTTCGATCCGCCCCGCGCGCCCGGCGTCGATCTCGTTGCAGACGTGGTGCATCAGCTGCCGGGCGGCCTGGATCTCCGTGGCCATGGTGGCGATCTTGAAGCGGATCGCTTGGAAGTCGGAGATCGGCTGGCCGAACTGCACGCGCTCCTTCGCATAGGCCATGGCGTCCTCCAGCGCCCCCTGGGCGAGGCCGATGGAGCGGGCGGCGGTGTGCGCGCGGGCGAGCGAAAGGCCGAAGGCGACCGAGCGGGCGGCGCGCCCCTCGCCTTCTCCCGAGGCGTACTCTGTCTTGCGCGCGGGCGCGCGCACCTGGTCGAAGCGAAGCTCCCACGTCTTCCAGCCGAAGTAGCCGATCTTGGGGATCGGCGCGCCGGTGCAGCCCGTCGGGAGCTCACCCTTCGGCTTCTCCACGGAGACCGAGACCGTGCCCGAGCCGCCGCCGTCGCCGCGCGGATCGATGCGGCAGAGCACCGAGATGAAATCCGCGCCGTCGGCGAAGGTGCACCAGTACTTCGATCCGGTGATCACCCATTCGTCGCCTTCTCGCCGGGCCAGGCACGAGACCGAGGACAGGTCCGAGCCTGTCGAGGGTTCCGAGAGCGACGCCGCGCCCAGATAGCGGCCCTGCGCCATCGCCCGGATCTTCGCCTCGCGCTCCGGCCCCTCGCCCGGGATCGAGCGGTAGAAGGAATTGCCGCGGGCGATGATCGAGGCGACGCTCATCCAGCCCCGCGCCAGCTCCTCGGCCACCAGGCAGTACTCGAAGGCTCCGAGCCCGAGGCCGCCCAGCTCCTGCGGGATCAGGATGCCGAAAAAACCCAGGTCGCCCATCTTCTCGATGAGCTCGCGCGGCATGTCGGCCTTCTGCGGATCGAGCCGGTTCGCGACGGGCAGCACCTCGGCGTGGGTGAAATCGCGGGCCAGATCGCGGATCATGACCCGCTCCGGCGTGAGGTAGCCTGGGTTGTCCAGCGCCGCGGCGTCGTCGGCCATCTCGAAGCTCCCTACATGCCGATCAGGTCGGCGCGGCGCACGGTGTTCATGACGATGCGGATCGAGGCGGCGTCGACCATGGTCCCGTTCACATTCACCGAGCCCAGACCTTCGGACAGCGCCTTGTCATAGGCGGCGGCAAGCTCGCGGGCGCGGGTCACCTCCCGCTCTGTGGGCGAGAAGGTCTCCAGGGCGGGGGCGATCTGGGCCGGGTGGATCGCCCACTTGCCGACGAACCCCAGCATGTGGGCGTACTTGGCCTCGCGCCGGTAGCCGTCCTCGTCGCGGAAGTTGGCGTAGGGCCCGTCCACCGGATCGAGGCCCGCCGCGCGCGCCGCCATGGCGATGCGGAAGCGGGGGTAATGGAAGATGTCGCCGGGATAGCCCTCGCTGCCCCAACCGCGCAGATTCATCTGCTGCGAGGCGGAATAGTCGCCCATGCCGAAGATCAGGCTCTCCATGCGCGGGCTGGCGGCGGCGATCGCCTCGACGTTCTGAAGCCCGCTCGTCTCCTCGATGAGCACCTCGATGCCGATGCGGCGGGCAAGCTTCAGTTTCTTCTCGAGCTGGTCGAGCATCAGCGAGACGAACTGCACGTCGGCTGCGGCCATGGCCTTGGTCAGCATGATCGTGTCGATGTTGTTTCCCGCGCCCTCGACCACCTCGATGATGTCCTCGAAGCACCACTCGGTGGTGACGTCGTTGACCCGCACGCAACGGGTCTTGCGGCCCCAGTCGAGCCCGTTCAGCGCCGCCACGATGGTCTTGCGCGCGCCGCGCTTCTCCGAGGGCGCGACGGCGTCCTCCAGGTCGAGGAAAACGTGGTCGGCGTCCGAGGCCGCCCCCTTCTGCAGCATCTTCTCGCTGACGCCCGGAACGGAAAGCTGGGAACGCCGCAGGCGCATCGGGCGGTCGGTCATGGTTCTTGGTCCTGTGGAATAGCCCTCGCCTTCTTCCAGCGGGCGATCTCGTCATCCGTCGCGCCGTGGGCCAGGAGGACGGCCTCGGTGTCAGCGCCGAGGTCGGGGCCGCGGCGGGAGACGACGGCCGGCGTCCTGGTGAACTTGATCGGCTGGCCGGCCAGACGCATAGGCTCGGGGAAGCCAGGGAAGTCCAGCGCCGGCAGCATGCCGCGGGCGGCGAAGTGCGAATCCGCGGCGATCTCGGCGACGTTCAGCACCGGCCCGAACGGGACGAGGCCCCCCAGCCGCCGCTGCAGCTCGGCCTTGGTGAAACCGCCGGTGAGCGCCGACAGCCGCGCGATCACCTCCGCGCGGTTCTGGGCGCGCGCCTTGGGCGTGGCGAACCGATCATCCTGCAGGATCTCGGGGGCGCCCAGCGCCTCGACGAGCGCGCGGAAGAAGTGGTCGTTGGGGCAGGCGAGCGCGACGAAGCCGTCTGCGGCCGGATAGACCCCGAACGGCAGCAGGAAAGGATGGTGGTTGCCCTCCGGCCCGGGGACCTGATGGCCGAAGGCGTTCTGATGGACGATCCGTTCGCAGACGCCCAGCACCGCATCGGCCATGCCGACATCGAGGAACTGACCCTCGCCGCTCGCCCGCGCGTGAAGCACAGCCGCGACGATCCCGAGCGCCGCGTAGAGGCCCGGGACGGTGTCGCCGACGCCGGGCCCGATCTTGATCGGTGTGCCGCCCGCGAGCCCGGTGATGCCCATCATCCCGCCCATCGCCTGCGCGACCACGTCGTAGGCCGGCCAATCTACGTAGGGGCTCTTGCCGGTGCGCGGATCGCCGAACCCGCGGATGGCGCAGTAGACCAGCTTCGGGTTGAGCCCGCTGAGCGTCTCGTAGCTGAGCCCGAACCGGTCCATCACGCCGGCGCGGAAGTTCTCCACCACGACGTCGAACTCAGGGACCAGCCGCTTCACGATCTCGACGCCCGCCGCCGATTTCAGGTCGACGGCGATGGATTTCTTGCCGCGGTTGATCGAATGGAAGTAGCCCGAATACCGGTGCTCCGGATCCGCTTCGTGGAACGGCCCTGAGCCGCGCGACAGGTCGCCGCCGGACAGCCCCTCCACCTTGACCACCTCGGCTCCGAGGTCGGCGAGCTGCTGGGTGCAGAAGGGGCCGGCCAGCGCCTGCGTGAAGTCGAGGACGCGAAGCCCCTGCAGGGGGCCGCTGGCTCTGCCGCCCTCGCTCAACGCTCGCCCCAGTGGCTGCGGCGCTTGATCAGCATCGTCCGCTCGCCCTGGAAGACGAGCTTGTCGTCCTGGTTGACGCCGTAGTGGCGGAAGGTGACGAGGCCCGCGTCCTCGCGCTCGGCGTCCTTTTTCTCGAGCACCTCCGAGTAGGCATAGATCGTGTCGCCGTGGACCACGGGATGCATCAGCCGGATGTTGTCCATGGCGAGCTCGGCCAGCGCGTTCTCGCCGCAGTCCTGCATGGCGAGCCCCATGGCGATCGAGAAGTTGACCCCGCCATAGGAAAGCCGCCCGCCATAGGGGCTCGTCTTCATGGCGTCCTCGTTGAAGTGCGCCTGGGCGGTGTTCATGACCAGGTTGGTGATCAGCACGTTCTCGAGGCCCTCGATGGTCTTGCCGCGGGCGTGCTTGATGACCTGGCCGAGGTCGAAATCTTCGAAGTAGTTGGCCTTGCCGGTGAGCTCAGAGAGCCTCATGCCGAGGCCTCCTGGGGAGTGGGATTGCGCAGCCGCACCAGGTTCGAGCGCTCGAAGTCGATCACCCGCTCGTCGCGCTGGTTGAAGCCCTCGGTGCGCCAGGTGACGATGCCGTTGCGGGGATTGCTGGCCGAAAGCCGCATGGCGGTCGTGGTCGAGCGGGCGACGAGGGTCTCGCCCGGATAGACTGGCCGCCACCAGGTGAGCTTGCCCACGCCCACGAACGGGCCGCCGATCTCGGAATTGTCCTCCACCGAGAGGCCGAGCACGGTGTTGAACACCAGCAGCGGATTGACCACCAGGTCCGGATGGCCGTGCGCCTCGGCGAAGGCGCGGTTGGAGTAGAGCGGATTGTAGCTGAGCGTCAGGGTGGTGAAGAGAAGGGTGTCGGACTCGGTGATCGTCCGCCCCCAATGGTGGATGCGCACCTCGCCCAGGGTGAAGTCCTCATAGAGGCGGCCCTTGGGCCAGAGCTTGGCCCGCTCGCGGAAATCCTCCGACATCCTGCCGTTTCGCCTTGGCGTTCGGGGATTCCAGAAATCACGGCGACGCGAGGCGGGCAACGCCCCAGGGCGCGAAGGAGGGATTTCGAGGGGGATCAGCCCGCGGGTTCGTAGAAGCCTTGCTCGCCGAACACCCGCACCTGGCAGGGGCGGCCGGAATCCTGAAGCTGGCGAACGCGTTTGTTGGCGGCGGCCTTGGCCACCTCCTTGTCGGATGAATGGCCGAAGTACTCGCCGTCGTGCTCCACGGCCCAGCGCCCGTCATGACGGACGACGGTGAAGATGGCCCGGTCGGCGGCGACGCGCATGACAGCATTCCCTTGCAGGCGGATCCAGGGCCCGCGGGCGCTGGTCCCATTTCGGGACGCCAAATATCAGAAAAAACAGCGGATGGGGGAGAATGTGCAAATAAAACTTGCCTCAGCGGCTCCCGGCGCCCATCTTCCCCCCATCGAATATCGCCTAGGATCGCCTGCCTTCCGGTTGGAACTTCAGAATTCCGGCTCGGGATCCGCCTTCGACCCTCTCCGAAAATTTGATCTCCGCGCCCACTGTGGGCCCGTGAGTACTACGTCCGGAAAGGGACAATCTATGACGACCGGCACAGTCAAGTGGTTCAACGGCCAGAAGGGCTTCGGCTTCATCCAGCCCGACGACGGCGGCAGCGACGTCTTCGTTCACATCTCGGCCGTGGAACGCGCCGGCCTGGCTTCGCTTCACGAAGGCCAGAAGGTCAGCTTCGAGCTACAGAAAGATCCGCGCAGCGGCAAGAACGCCGCGGCCAACCTGCAGGCCAGCTGATCCGCCAAGACGAAGGGTCGGCTCGTCCGGCCCTTCACTCTCTTCCGCTCGCATCGGCGCCGAAAGCACAGCGGCGCGGCCAAATGGCCTGGCTGGGTTGACTTCAGCGTCGCCATTGCCGATGTGAGCAGCGCGCGGCGATAGCCGCCGCGCCTTCGGCGCTCCAGCCGCGTGGGGCCGCGACGTGCGGCCCAGCCTGTCGAGCGCAGTGGTTTCCCCACCGATCGCCCATCACGCGGGGCGCTCCCAACAGACCCCGCGCCGACGCGGCCCTCGACGATCGAGCGGCCGCGCAACGTGCGCCTACCCGAAAGATCAAGATTGACCCAATTCATCGACCTTGGCCTGGCCAAGCCGCTTCTCAAGGCGCTGGCCGACGAAGGCTACCAGACGCCCACGCCGATCCAGGCGCAGGCGATCCCCGGCGTCCTGGCCGGCCGTGACCTTCTGGGCATCGCCCAGACCGGCACCGGCAAGACCGCCGCCTTTGCGCTTCCCATCCTGCACCGGCTCGCCGCCGACCGCCGGCAACCGCCGCGCCGCTCGGCCCGCGTCCTGGTCCTCTCACCGACCCGCGAACTCGCCACCCAGATCGGCGAGAGCTTCAGGACCTATGGCCGTCACCTCGGCGTCACCGTCGCGGTGGTGTTCGGCGGCGTGAAGTACGGCGCCCAGATGCGCGCGTTGGCCCCCGGCATCGACGTGCTCGTCGCCACGCCTGGACGGCTCCTCGATCACCTGCAGGAGAAGACCATCAATCTGGACGGGATCGAGACCTTCGTCCTCGACGAGGCCGACCAGATGCTGGACATGGGCTTCATCCAACCGATCCGCCGGATCGTGAAGCACCTGCCGCGCAACCGGCAGAACCTGTTCTTCTCGGCGACCATGCCGGGCGAGATCGAGGCCCTGACGGGCGAGATCCTCAACCCCAACCCGCTGAAGGTCTCGGTGGCGCCGCAGGCCACCACCGTGGAGAAGGTGAACCAGCGCGTGCTGTTCGTGGAGCAGGTGCGCAAGCGGGCCCTGCTCGCCGAGCTGTTCGACGACGGGAGCTTCACGCGCGTCATCGTCTTCACCCGCACCAAGCGCGGCGCCGATCGCGTGGCGCGCGGTCTGGAGCAGGCGGGAGTCGAGGCAGCCGCCATCCACGGCGACAAGAGCCAGGGCCAGCGCGAGCGGGCGCTGGCCGCGTTCAAGGCCGGCGAGGTGCGCGCGCTGGTCGCCACCGACATCGCCGCGCGCGGCATCGACATCGAGGCGGTGAGCCACGTGGTGCAGTTCGAGCTGCCGAATGTGCCGGAAGCCTATGTGCACCGGATCGGGCGCACCGCGCGCGCCGGCGCCGATGGTTCGGCCGTGGCCTTCTGCGCCGACGACGAGCGGAGCCTGCTGAAGGATATCGAGAAGGTGACGCGCCAGCGGATCCCTTCCTTCGACCGGCGCAACGACCGACACCTGGGCGCGGCCACCGCGGTCCTGCCCGACACCGGCAAGACGGAACGCTCCGCCCAGCCGCACCGGACGAGCCACAAGCCGAGGCCGAACCGCAACCATGCCCCGGCCAAGCCCGGTCACCGCCACGACGGCGGCCCGCCCCGCTTGGACGAGGCCCGGCCGCAACGCAGCGGCTTCAAGGGCCCGCGCCGCGGCGGCCGCTCGAACGCCCGGCCGGGCGTCTGGTCGAACCGCTAGAAGCGACGGACCTTTCATGAGACAGGCGGGGCGTGACGCCTCGCCTCCTTCTCGCGGCCCTTCTCGCCGCCCTCGCCACGCCCGCCTTGGCCGGTCCGCCATTCGTCACCGACGATCCTGAGCCGACCGACCTCGGCCATTGGGAGATCTACAACTTCGTCGCCGGCTCACACACGCCGGGCGTGACCGCAGGCGAAGCCGGGCTCGACCTCAACTATGGGGCCGCGAAGGACCTGCAGCTCACCCTGGTGATCCCGACCGGCTGGGAGGACGCGGACAGGCTCCGCGTCGGCATGGGAACCGTCGAGGCCGCGGCCAAGCTGAAGGTGCTGCACCAGAGGGAGGGCTCCTGGAGGCCGGACGTTGCGGTCTTCCCGCGATTCTTCCTGCCGACGGCCGGCGCGCGCTTCGGATCGGACCGGCTCGGGATCCTGCTGCCGGTCTGGTTGGGGAAGGACGTCGGCAAATGGTCGGTGTTCGGGGGCGGCGGCTACGAGATCAATCGGGGACCCGGAAGCCGCGACTTCTGGCAGACCGGCCTGGCCGTGACGCGCACGCTCAGCGATCGCCTGACCATCGGGGCCGAGGTCTATCGCCACACCCGTGACACCGATGACGGCCGCGACTTCACCGGCACGAACGTCGGCGTGATCTACAAGCTCCTGGACCACTGGTCGCTGCTCGCGGCGGCCGGCCCCGGCATCCAGAACCCGCGCGACGAGGGCCGCTACGCCTTCTACCTCGCGCTGGAGGCGACCTACTGAGCCCTCAGCGGCCCACAACCAGCATGTGGAAGGTGCCTGGCACGGTGGCGAAGCGGCCGTTGGCGACAGTATATTCCGCGCTCGGCAGATAGATGCGGCCTGTGCGTTCGTCCACCGCCAGCGTGCGGGCGCCCTTCTGCGTCGGCACCGTCTGGATGATGCGGCCCTTGCCCTTCTCGATCGCGATCACCGAGAGCGTGCCGTCGCGGCCGGCGGGGGTGAAGGCAAGATGGCGGGCCGGGTCATAGACCACGCCGTCGGCGCCCTGGCCGGTGGGAAGCGTCTGCACCACCTCGCCCTTGCCGGGATCGACGAAGGCGGTGACGCCCTGGCAGGCCACGATCAGCAGCTTGTCCTGAGCGTCATAGGCGCTGCCGGTCGGCCCTTGGCAGCCGGTCAGCGGGATCTTGCGGACGAGCTTGCGGCCCGCGATGTCGATCACCGCGACCTCGGCCGAGCTCTCGATATTGACGAACCCCAGGCCCTTGCCGTCCACCGAGGCCTCTTCGAGCGTGCCGCCGATGGTGATCGAGCCGGCCGCCTTGCGGGTCTTTGGATCGACGAGGGTCACCTCGCCGCCCGCGTGATCCATCACCAGCACCAGGCCCGAACGGGCATCGAAGGTCGCCGCGTCCGGGCCCTTGCCGACCGGCACTGCGCCCAGCGCCTGACCGCTTCGGGCGTCGGCGAACACGGCGGTGTTGTCGCCGCCGTTGGTGACCAGGATCTCGCGGCCGCCCTCCACCGGCAGCGCCACATGCTCGCGGGCCCCCGGAGCGAGCCCCTCGATGAGCTTGTTGGTCTTCAGGTCAAGGGCCATGACCGAGGAGCCTCGGGTGACGAACACCCGGTCGACCGCCGGATCGACCCGCACGTAGTCCCAGCCGCCGTCCGGACCCGCGATTCTGTCGAGCACGCGGTAACCCGCCGCCTGCCCCGCCGCGCCCTGCGCGACGGCCGCAAACAGAACCGCCGCAACACCGATCACAACACCTCGCACGGCGCGCCTCCTCCAACGGACTTGGCGGCAGCATGCAACGAAGCCGGCCCGGTTCCTAGCTCGGGGTGACGGTGGGGGCGGCTACCGGCGCCGGCGCCGCGGGATTGGCCGGAGCGCCGGGCGCCGAGGCCGGGATCGCCGTGTTGTCGAGCGGGGGGGCCGGCGGCGGCGGGCCGGGCGGGATCGGCTTGGCCGGCACGCGCTTCAGAGCGCGGACCATGTAGGCATGCCACATCTCGGCCGGCGCCATGCCGCCGGTGATCCGGCGCATCGGCTGGTTGTCGTCGCGGCCCATCCAGACGACGGTCGTGAAGTCGCCGGTGAAGCCGCAGAACCAGGCGTCCTGGGAATCCTGGGTGGTGCCGGTCTTGCCGGCGATGTCGTACCCCGGGATCGCAGCCCTGGTTCCGGTGCCGTAGGCGACCACCGCGTGCAGCATGCGGTTGAGCTCGGAGAGCGCGGGGTTGCCGATCACGCCGGGCTGCGGCGTGAGGGCGTGCTGGTAGAGGAGTCGGCCCGAGGCCGTGCGGATGCGCGACAGCCCCCAGGCCCTCACCTGGTAACCGCCGTTGGAGAACGCCGCGTAGGCCTGCGCCATCTGCAGCGGCGTGACCTCGCTGGTGCCCAGCGCCATGGCGGGATCGGTCGAGATTTCGGTTTCGATGCCGAGCCGCCGCGCGGTGGCGGCGACGTTGTCCCGGCCGATCTCGTCAGCGAGCCGCGCGGCGACCGTGTTGATCGAGTGCGCCAGCGCCCGCTCCAGCGTCACCGGGCCCTCGTAGCCCTCCTCGTAGTTCTTCGGCGACCAGCCGTTGATGGTGACCGGCTCGTCGACGACCACCATGTCCGGCGTGCGGCCCGCTTCCATCGCGGTCAGATAGACGAACGGCTTCCAGGACGAACCGGCCTGCCGCCGGGCGTCGACGGCGCGGTTGTAGGGCGCGCTCTGGTGGTCAATCCCGCCGAGCAGCGCCCAGACCCGGCCCGCGCCGTCGACCGAGACCAGGGCGGCCTGTTGGATCTTCGCGGTCTTATAGCGGGCGATGGTGGAGCGGGCGGCGGTTTCGGCGGCTTCCTCCATCGGCAGGTCGAGGGTCGTCTCGACCACGAGATCCTGCGTCACGCGGGGGACCATCTGGCGCACCTGGGCGTCCATCCAGTCCACGAAGTATTGCGCCCCGTCGGTGGGGGCGGTCGTGAAGATGTGCGGCCGCTCGGCGAGGGCGCGGGCGTATTGCGCCCGGCTGATCGCGCCGGTCTCCAGCATCGCGGCGAGAACGAGCTTGGAGCGGTCGAGCGCCGCCTCGGGCTCGATCGCAGGATCGTAATGCGTAGGCGACTTCATCACCCCGGCGAGGATCGCGGCCTCGCGCACCGTCAGACGCGCGGCGGGCTTGCCGAAATAGCGCTGGGCGGCGGCCTCGAGCCCCCACGCGCCGGAGCCGAAGTTCGCCCGGCTCAGGTAGAGCCCCAGGATCTGCCGCTTCGAATAGGTGCGCTCAAGCTGGACGGCGTACACCAGCTCGGTCGCCTTGCGCTCAACGGTCTTGTCGGTCGACAGGAACAGGTCGCGGGCCAGTTGCTGGGTGATGGTCGAGGCTCCTTGCGCCATTCGACCCTTGGTGACGTCGGCGACCAGCGCGCGGGCGATGCCCACGGGATCGATGCCCTCGTGCTCGTAGAAGCGGCGGTCCTCGATGGCGACGAAAGCAGCCGGCACGTAGCCCGGCAGGCGCGCGACATCCACGGGCGGGGCGAAGCGGCCGCCGCGCACGCCGATGACCTGGCCCGAGCGGTCGACATAGGTGACCTGCGGATCGCGCCGGATCGGCGGAAGCTGCGGCAGTTCAGGCGCTTGGGCGAACAGGGAGGCCGCGATGGCTAGGGCGATCACGCGTCAGGCTCCTCGGGGCGCCCCCAGCGCCGAAACGGTTTTGCCTGCTTCGCCTAGACTGAAAAAGATAATTCCGCGTAATCCGCGCCCGGCGCGGCGAGAGGCCGCGAGGCTCAGCGACGCTTGGC
>NZ_JAICYI010000084.1 GCF_025934275.1 Phenylobacterium sp. | reverse complement strand
TGCGCAAGGCCGCCGAGCGCTCCGTGGGCGGGCTCTGGGATCGCATCGGACAAGTGCTCGACGCCTTCACACCACAAGAATGCGCCAACTACTTCCGCCACGATGGCTATGCCTCAGCTTGAGCGCCGAACGCTCTAGCCTGCATTCCTGCGATCGCGCGAAACGCCGCACGACGGCTGGGCGATGGCGGGCAGGGCCGCTTCGGCCTATATGGGCGGCCGATCGGGCGGCGGCACGGCGTTGCGATTCGCCGTCATTTCGTTTGGAGCATCGCACCATGGCCGGAACCGCGGCGGTCGCCAACCGCATCGAGGATGCGATGCTCGCGAGCTTCGCCGCCGCCGAACGGCGCGAGACGCCGTACCGCAACTGGCGCGTCGCCGAGCTCTTCCCTGACAGGGTCGCCGAGGCGCTCGCCGAGCTGCCGTTCCACGCCGTCGACGTCCACGGCGTCTCCGGCCGGCGCGAGCTGCATAACGACCAGCGCTCCTATTTCGCCGGCGACGTGCTGGCCCGGAACGCCGTCGCCCGCGAGGTGGTTGAAGCCTTCCAGTCGCCGCGCATCGTGCGCGCGATCATGGATCACACAGGAGCCCGGCTGGCCGGGACCTACCTGCGCATCGAGTACGCCATCGACATTTCCGGGTTCTGGCTCGAGCCGCACACCGACCTGGGCGTGAAGACCTACACCATGCTCTACCAGCTCGGCCGCGATGGACAGGAAGACCTGGGCACCGACGTCTATGCCGATCGGGAGACCTGGGTGGAGCGGGTTCCGTTCGGCTGGAACACCGCCTTCGTCTTTGTGCCGTCCGACAACACCTGGCACGGCTTCGAAGCGCGCAAGATCGCCAGGCCGCGCCGCAGCGTGATCATCAACTACGTCACCGACGAGTGGCGCGCCCGCGAGCAGCTCGCGTTTCCGAACGATCCCATCGCCGTCTGAACTGCGTCGAGCGGCCGCGCTTGTGTCGGGCGGAGGCGCTCCTACATCCCGGGACCGCGGCGGCCCTGGCGCTCCTTCCGCCGCCCGTTCCAACCTGCGTCGAAGCTCGACGATGGACCTCTCGCCACGCGAGGCGTCCCTTCGGCAGGCGCCCTGATGAGCGAGACAGATCGTGGTCGGTGAGAGGTTCGAAAAGCTTGGCTCGGTGTTCCTGATGGTGCTGTCGACCGGTCTCGCGGCCGTACTGGCCGCCGACGGGCGGCTCCAGTGGCTCGGCGCCGCCCTGGCCATTTCGGGCTCCATGGTCTTGGGCGCGATGGTCCGGCTTTGGCCGCGGCCGGCGTTGGCGCGCTCACGCGAGTGCTGCGGGAACGACTAGCTCCGACGCGGGATCACCACCGGCAGCGTCTCGTAGCCCTTCACGAAGGTCGAATAGACACGCTTAGGTTCGCCCACCACGATGATCTCCGGGAAGCGCTTCAGGATCTCTTCCCAGATGATGGTGAGCTGCAGCTCGGCCAGCCGATTGCCGACGCAGCGGTGGATGCCGAAGCCGAACGAGATGTGGGTCCGCGGCCGCTCGCGGTCGATGACGTAGGCGTTCGGGTCCTCGATCACCTCGTCGTCGCGATTGCCGGAGACGTACCACATCACGACTTTCTGGCCGGCTCGGATCGTCTTGCCGCCGAACTCGAAGTCCTGCACCGCAGTGCGCCGCATGTGGGCGAGCGGCGTCTGCCAGCGGATGGTCTCGGAGACCATCGAGGGGATCAGGTCGGGGTTGTTCCTGAGTTTCGCGTACTGATCGGGATTCTGGTTCAGCGCCAGCACCGAGCCTGAGATGGTGTTGCGCGTGGTGTCGTTGCCGCCGACTGTGAGCAGCACGATGTTCCCGAAGTACTCGCGCGGCTCCATGGTCCGCGTCTCGGGATGGTGCGCCAGCATCGAGATCAGGTCGTGGTGCGGCGGCGCTTTGACCTTCTCGTTCCAGAGCACGTTGAAGTAGGCCTGGTACTCCTGGAAGATCTGCATCTTCTGCTCGAAGGACTCGATGAGCCCGCCGGGCTGCGGCTGCGCCGTGACCACGTCCGACCAATAGGTGATCCGGCGGCGGTCCGCCTGCGGCGCGTCGAACAGCGTCGCCAGCGTCATCGCGGTGAGCTCCTTGGAGACCTTGTCCACCCAGTCGAAGGTCTCGCCGATCGGCAGGTTGTCGAGGATGCCGGCGGCGCGCTCGCGGATCTGCGGCGCCATGGCCGCCAGCGAGCTCGGTGCGACGGCGGGCGAGACCGCCTTGCGCTGCACGTCGTGCTTCGGCGGATCCATGGCGATGAACATCGGCAGCGGGTCGACGTTCTGGCTGCCGCCGCCGATGGTGATGCCGCCCCGCAGGTAGTCCGACGAGAACACCTGGTGATTGGTGTCGACGGCCATGATGTCGTTGTACTTGCTGATCGACCAGTAGGGGCCGAACTCGCTCTCGGCGGTGAAGTGGACCGGCGCCTCGTTCCGGAGCCGTTCGAAGTAGGGCCACATGGTGTCCGACTGGAAGAGCCGCGGTTGGGCCGGGTTGAGCGTCTCCAGCGGGATGGAATAGGCCTCTTCCCGCGCCTGCTTCAGCAGCGCGACATCGCCGTCAGGCATGGCGGTCTCCTCCGGGTCCGCGACTGGGTATCGCCAAAATGACGCCAGCGTCAACTTTTCCCGAGCAAAGCGCATGATCCACCTGGTGGAGGATCCCGGCGATCCCAGGATCGAAGATTACCGCGCAGTGCGCGAGCGCGACCTCGTGGGGCGAAACGGCCGCTTCATCGCCGAGGGGGTCGTGGTGCTGGAGAAGCTGATCGCGGCAGGTCGCCATCCGATCCGCTCGGTGCTGGTGGCGCAGAAGCGGTTGGCGCCTCTGCGCGCGCTCATCGAAGCGCTGCCGGAGACGGTCCCGGTCTATGCCGCGACCCAATCGGTGATGGACGAGATCGTCGGCTTCCCCATGCACCGCGGCGTCCTGGCGGCGGGCGAACGCGCCGAACCCGCAGCGCACGACCTGCTCGCCAGGCTTCCCGATCGGGCGCTTGTGGTGGGACTTTGCGGCATCGCCAACCACGACAACATAGGCGGCCTGTTCCGCAACGCCGCCGCGTTCGGGGCCGATGCGGTGCTGCTGGACACTGGCTGCTGCGATCCGCTGTATCGCAAGGCGATCCGCGTCTCGGTAGGGGCGGCGCTCACCCTCCCATTTGCGCGGCTCCGTCCGGAGCACGACGTTCTCCACACGCTCGCGGCGGCCGGCTTCGAGGTCATCGCGCTCTCGCCGGGCGGGACCGCGACGCTGGATCAGCTCGGCGCGGCTCCGCGCCAGGCAGTGCTGCTCGGAGCGGAAGGGTCAGGCTTGCCCGCCGAGCTCCTGGCCCGGGCGCGCACGGTGCGCATCCCCATGGCCGGCGACTTCGACAGCCTGAACGTCGCCACGGCCAGCGGCATCGTGCTGCATCACCTCGCGGCGGTCCGCAGTCGCGCTTAAGAGCCTGTTTAGCCCGCAATGAGAAGCTCCGGACGCCTAGGGGAAGGGCGTTCGGACAACCATGCCAGTCAAGAAGATCAGCGCGCCCGCGTACGCCCCGGCAGGATTTGAGCAATCCGCAGAGGTGTTCGCGCGCGTCACCCGGCTCGCCGAGGCCCTGTTCGCGCCCGCGGTGGCGCAGATCACGCTTCTCATCGACGGCAAGCCCTGGCGGAGCCGCGACCCCGACGGCCGCCGGGTCAGCGGACGACCGCTGATCGCCGAGATGGTCGTCGAATCCGGCGAACCGCTCTGGATCGCTGACGCGCGCCTCGATCCGCGATTCGCAAACGCGTCCACCGTCACCGGACCGCCCCACGCCCGCTTGATCGCCGCCACTCCGATCCGGCTTACGGACGGGTCGATCCCCGGCTCGCTCGGACTGGCGAGCCCGCAACCGCGCGACCACGACCCTGAGCTCGCCCGGCGTCTGCAGGACCTGGCGGACCTGCTGGCTGAGGAATGGCGCCGCGTCCAGGCCAAGGCGAACGAGGAGGCGTCGCGCCGGCAGAGCGAGACGGCGCGCGGAATCCTGGGCGGCATCATCGCCAGCGCCCCGCTGTCGCTGATCATGCTGGACAAGGAGCTGCGCATCCTGGCCGCGAGCCGCCGCTGGCTCGACTCGCGCGGCGTTCGCGCCCGCCAGGCGGTGGGGCGACGGCTCCCCGAGGTGATGCCGCAGGCGGTGGAGTGGGATGAGGCCTTCTCACGCTGCCTGGCCGGCGAGACCGTCGAGTCCGATCGCGGCCGCGTGCAGATGCCCGACGGCTCCTGGCGCTGGTACCGCGCCGAGCTCTCGCCTTGGCGCGTGAGTTCGGGCGAGGTCGGCGGAGTGCTGATCAGCGGCCATGACGTCACCGACATGGTCGAGGCGCTGGAGCGCAGCGAGCGTTCCGAGGCGCGGCTGAAGCTCGCCCTGGAGATCGCCGACATCCACGTCTGGGAGATGGATTACGTCCGCCGCGAGCTGATCAAGGTAGGCGCCGAGGACACCTTCTTCGACCGTCCCAAGACCTACGAGGAGCTCGCCGCAGACATCTGGGCCACGGTGGACGAACGCGACCGGCCGGCGATGATGGAGCTGTGGGAGCGGGGGGTCCGGGAAGGCAGGCCCTTCCGTCCGGAATACCGCGTCGCCCGGGGCGACGGCAGGGAGGTGTGGGTCCAGGGCTCCGTCCGGCCGATCCACAACGAGGTGGGCGAGGCGGTGGGCTTGCTCGGCGCCTTGCAGAACGTCACCGAGCGAAAGAAGGGCGAACAGGCGCTGATGCAGGCGAAGGAGGAGGCGGAGGCCGCCACCCGCGCCAAGAGCGCCTTCCTGGCCACGATGAGCCACGAGATCCGCACGCCGTTGAACGGCGTGCTGGGAATGGCCCAGGCGATGTCCGGCGCCGAGCTGTCGGACCGCCAGCGCGAGCGGCTCGACGTCATCCGCCAGTCGGGCGAGGCGCTGCTCGCCATCCTGAACGATGTGCTGGACCTGTCGAAGATCGAGGCCGGCAAGCTCGAGCTGGAGACCACGCCGTTCGACATCTCGGAGCTGGCGCGCAATGCGCATTCGACGTTCGCGGCCACGGCGCAGGCGAAGGGCCTCGCCTTCGAACTCGACGTCACCCGCGCGGCGCAAGGGATCTATGTCGGCGACCCTGTGCGGCTGCGGCAGATCCTCTACAATCTGGTCTCCAACGCCCTGAAGTTCACGGACCGGGGCGGGGTGAAGGTCAAGGTGAGCCGGCGAGGCGGACTGCTGGTGCTGACCGTCTCCGACACCGGCATAGGCGTGGCGGTGGACAAGCTCGCCACTCTGTTCCGCAAATTCGAGCAGGCGGACGCCTCGATGACCCGGCGGTTCGGCGGCACCGGCCTGGGCCTCGCGATCTGCCGCGAGCTGACCGAAATTATGGGCGGCGCCATCAGCGCCACCTCGAAACCGGGCAAGGGCGCGACCTTTGTCGTGGAGCTGCCGCTTCCCAAGAGCCGCGCGCCGCGCAAGTCCGCCGCGCCGGCGCGCCGGGCGCCAGAGGTGCGCGTCGAGCCATCGGCGCTGCGCGTGCTGGCGGCCGAGGACAACGGCATGAACCAGCTGGTCCTGAAGACGCTGCTGTCGCAGATCGGGATTGACCCGGTCATGGTCTCGGACGGCCGCCAGGCGGTGGAGGCCTGGGCGCGCCAACCGTGGGACCTGATCCTCATGGACGTCCAGATGCCGGAGATGGATGGGCCGACGGCGGCGGCCATCATCCGCGCCCGGGAGGACGCCGAGGGGAGGCCACGCACGCCGATCGTGGCGCTGACCGCCAACGTGATGTCGCATCAGGTGATGGAATACCGCACCGCCGGCATGGACGACTTCGTGGCCAAGCCGATCGAGGCCGGACGGCTCTACGAGGCCGTGCTGGCGGCGGCGCAGCGCTCGCCTGGACCTCGGGCCGACAGCGCGGCCGCCTGAGGCGGTCGGACCCCCGACGCCTGCGGGTGTGTGCGCGCAGGCGCCAGAGGTCCTCCACCGGGCCGCTTCCCTGCGGCCCCTCGGCAGCTGTGGGGGGATCAGCCGCCGAATTCGTAGCCTGAGACCACCACGTCCATGACCGTGTCGCGGAAGGCGACGCGGCCCGGCTCGCCCTGGGCCGCGCCGGCGGTCACGAACAGCGGCGCGAGATGCTCTTCGCGCGGATGCGCCTCGCGGGCGTAGGGGGCCTTGTCCCAGTTGCGGATGGCGCCCTCGCGTCGGGCCGGATCGACCATGGCGTCCGACAGCCAGGCGTCGAACGCCGCCGATTTCTCGGTGAACGCCGGGGTGAAGCCGCGCATGTTGTGCCAGCTCATGCCGCTTCCCACGATCAGCACGCCTTCGTCGCGGAGTGGCGCGAGCGCCCGGCCGGCCGTCAGGTGCGTCGCGGGATCGAGGTCCTGATCGAGAGAGAGCTGAACGACCGCGATGTCGGCCTCGGGCGTGACCAGCTTCAAGGGCACGAAGACCCCGTGGTCGTAGCCGCGCTCGGGATCCTCCCGCGCCGGCAAGCCAGCCGACGCCAGAAGCTTGCGGACGCGCCCGGCGAGCGAGGGCGAGCCCGGCGCATCGAAGGTGAGACGATAGGTGTGCTCCGGGAAACCGTAGTAGTCGAAGATCAGCCGCGGCCGCTCGGCGGAGCCGACCGTGAAGGCGGCCGCCTCCCAGTGGCCGGAGACCACCAGGATGGCTTTCGGGCGCTCCGGCAACGAGGCGACGAGCCCCTTCAGCCACTCGGCCAAGGGCGCCCAGTCGTCGGCGGGACCGCGGGTCCAGTCCATGAAGAAGCAAGGGCCCGCTCCGTGGGGAATAAAGACGGTCGGCATGGTCATGGCGGTTTCGGCTCTCCTCCGGCGTGATCTAGGCGGCCTTCTGAACCGCCGCAGCGGGCGCATGCCGCTCGATGAAGGTCGCGAACGCCTGGGCGAAGCTCTTCAGGAACTCGGCCATGGCGGGATCGCGAAGCACGCCGCGCCCGTCGAACAGGGCGCCCGCGCCCCCGATGTAGGCTTCCGGCTGGCAGAGGATCGGCGCTGCGAAGAACGAGAGCGCCTGGCGCAGGTGGTGGTTGGCGCCGAACCCGCCCAGCGCCCCAATCGAGGTGGATACGATCGCCGTCGGCTTGTCGGTCCACACCGCCTGGCCCCAGGGGCGGGAGCCGACGTCGATGGCGTTCTTCACGACGCCGGGGATCGAGCGGTTGTACTCGGGCGTGACGAAGAGGACGGCGTCGGCGGCGGCCACGTCGCGACGGAAGCGCGTCCAGGCGGCGGGCGGCGCATCGGTCTCCAGATCCTGGTCGTAGTGCGCCAGATCGCCGATCTCCACGACCTGGAATTTCAGCGTCGCCGGCGCGAACGCGGCGATCGCCCTGGCCACCTTGCGGCTGGCAGAGTCCTTGCGGAGGCTGCCGACGACGACGGCGACGGTGCGGGTCTGGCTCATGGATGTCTCCCGTTGAACTTCAGTGGAGGGGAGATGGCGCCGCGCTGCAGCGTTGATAATCGCCGCTCAGAGCACAAATATGCTTCCGGAACGGAAGAAATCGCATGGACCGGCTCGACGAAATCGCCGCCTTCGCCGCCGTGGCCGACGCCCGCAGCTTCACCCAAGCCGCCCGCCGGCTGGGTGTTTCGGGCGCCCAGGTCTCCAAGCTGGTCGCCCGGCTGGAGGACCGGCTGGGAGCGCGGCTGCTCAACCGCACGACCCGCGACGTCTCGCTCACCGACACCGGCCGGGCCTATCTGGAGCGGGCGCGCGACCTGCTGACGGAGTTCGAGGCGCTGGAGAGCTCGGTGCGCGAGCAGGATGGGCCGCGCGGCCTCCTGCGGCTCTCCGCGCCGGTGGTGTTCGGCGCCAAGCAGCTCGATCCGGCGCTGCTCGACTTCGCGCAGGCCTACCCGGAGGTGGCGCTGGAAGTCGCCTATTCCGACCGGTTCGTGAACCTGGTGGACGAGGGTTTCGACGCCGGCGTGCGGATCGGACGGCTGACGGATTCGTCGCTGATCGCGCGCAAGCTCGCGCCCGTCAGCCTGGTGGTCTGCGCCTCGCCGGCCTACCTGCAGCGACATGGGATTCCGCAATCCCCCGACGATCTGGCCGAGCACGAGGCGATCATCGACCTGAACGCCCAGGACGCCTACGTCTGGAATTTCGGCGACGGCGGGGAATGCCGCGAGGTGCGGGTCCACGGCCGGCTGCGCTTCACCGGCGGCGAAACCTGCCTGGCGGCGGCCGAGCGCGGCCTGGGGGTCGCCCGCACGCCCGACTTCATCGCCGCCGAGCGCTTGCGGAGCGGCAAGCTCACGCCGCTGCTGTGCGGCTACGAGCCGGAGGTCGCGAACGTCCACGTCGTCTATCCCGCGGGCAAGCATCTGGCGCCCAAGGTCCGCGCCTTCGTCGACTTCCTCGTGGACCGGTTCTCCGGTGAACCCGCGTGGCGCAGGGGCTGGAGCGAGCCACCTTCCCGGTTGCCAGCGGCCTGAGCCGCCGTCAGGCTCGACGCTGATGGTTGCGCGCAAGAATCCATCGGACGGGGACGACCTCGCCGGGTACGCCAAGCGGCTGCTGATCACCGTCGTGGTGGTCGCGCTGGCGCTGATCGTGTTCCGCTGGCTGCAGGTCTTCCTGCTGGGATTCGGCGCCGCGCTGATCGCCGTCCTGCTCCGCTCGCTGGCCAATCCGATCCGCAGGCGCACGCCGCTGGACGCCGCCTGGTCGCTGGGCGTGGCCGTGCTCGCCGTGCTGCTGCTGGTGGCCTTGGTGGCCTGGTTCGTGGGCGCACAGGTGGCGGCCCAGTTCGATCAGCTCGAGGAGATGCTGCCCAAGGCCTGGAGCGCCGCGCAAGCCTATCTCAACGCGTTCGCGGCCGGCCGCTGGGTGCTCGACAAGCTGCAGGAGGCGCGCGCCGACCATAGCGTGGCCTCCAGCCTGGGCGTCGTCGCCGGCCGGCTTGGACGCATCACCCGGGTGAGCGTGGGCGTCGCAGCCGATCTCGTGCTGGTGATCATCGCCGGCATCTATTTCGCGGCCCAGCCGACCCTCTATCGCAACGGCCTGCTTCGCCTCGTGCCGGAAGGCGCGCGCGGCCACGTCCAGGACGCGATGGAGGAGAGCGCCGCCTCGCTGCGCAAGTGGCTGCTGGGAACCGGTCTGGCGATGCTGGCGATGGGCGTGCTGATCGCCGTCGGCGCCAGCCTGCTGGGCCTGCCCGCGCCCCTGGCGCTGGGCTTGGTGGCGGGACTCGCGGAGTTCGTGCCGATCGTCGGCGCGATCCTGTCAGCCGTGCCGGGCCTGCTGCTCGCCGGCACGCAGGGGCCGCACGTGGTGCTCTTGACGCTGGCCTTCTACGTCGCAGCCCATCAGTTCGAAGGCCATGTGCTGATCCCGCTGATCCAGCGCCATGTGGTCTCGGTGCCGCCGGCCCTGACCCTGTTCTCAGTGCTGGCGTTCGGGCTGCTGTTCGGCCCGCTCGGCGTGATCCTTGCGACGCCCCTGGCGGTGGTCGTGCTGGTGTTGGTGAGGCGGCTCTATCTGCATGAGGAGGCCGCCGAAGTCGGCCGCTGAAGATCCTGGCCTAATCACCGGATTTCACGGCCTTTCGGCGATCCATGAACTCGGCCATGGCGCGCCGCGGCGCGTCGTCGCGGAAGGTCTCTTCGAAGGCGTCGATCCCGGCCTGGATGGCGCCTGTGATCGGCAACTCCTCCCAGTGTTGCATCAGCGCCTTCTGCAGCCGCACCGCCCGCGGCTCGGGCTCCAGGAGAGCCGCGATCAGGGCGTCCACCGCCAGATCCAGCTCCTCGGCCGGATAGACCGCCTCCACCAGCCCCCATCGGAGGGCGTCCTCGGCCGAGAAGGTCTCGCCGGTCATCAGCATCCAGCGCGCGCGGCCCCAGCCGACCAGGCCAGGCAGGAGGGCGGCCTCCACCACTGACGGGAGGCCGAGCTTGACCTCCGGCATGCCGAGCACCGCGCGGTCCGAGGCCAGCCGCAGGTCGCAGGCGGCGGCGATCTCCAGCCCGGCCCCCAGGCAATAGCCGTTGATCCGCGCGATCACCGGCACGGGCAGGTCGCGGATCGCCTGGCAGCAGCCGTGCACCTTCTCGATGAAGGACCGCGCCTCGGCGGAAGACGCGAGCGCGGCCATCTGCTCGATGTCGGCGCCGCCTATGAAAGCCTTGTCGCCCGCCCCGGTGAGCACCGCGCACCGCAGGTCCGGCTCGGCCGCCAGGCTGCGGAACGCGCCGGTGAGCGCGTCCATCACCTCGCGCGGCAGGCTGTTGAGCTTTGCGGGCCGATCGATGGTGACCCGGGCGACACGGCCGCGCGGCCGGTCTTCGATGTGCGTGCTGACGTAAGAGATCATTGTTCAGTTGGCGCTTTGGTGCTCTCCTAGAGGAGCCCAGGAAGGACGATTGAACATGGCCGACGGCAACATCACCAAGGATATCCTCTACGACGCGGTCGCCCCCGACGATTTCGAGTCGATGCTGGAGCTGGACCGCTACGGCGCCCGCTCGACCGCGTTCGACAAGATCATCTCGGCCACCCACGACCACTTCTGGGATCCCCTCGATCCCAAGTACATCGATTTCTCGGCGCCCTGGGACATGGAGAACGAGGCGCTGCTGCCGGACGACCAGGTGATGAGCCTGCAGGTGCCCTACGTCCGCGAGCACCTGGAGCGAACCGGCCAGAAAGTCAAGTTTATCAACGAGATGTCGCTGTGGAACTTCTCCTCGATCCTGCACGGCGAGCAGGGCGCGCTGAACCTCTCGGCCAGCCTCTGCCATGTGCTGAAGGACCAGGGCGCGCAGGAATACGCGGCCAACCAGACCCGCGAGGAGGCCCGCCACGTCACCGCCTTCGCCCG
>NZ_JAICYI010000047.1 GCF_025934275.1 Phenylobacterium sp. | reverse complement strand
CTTCGCGGTGGCCAAGCGGCCGGGGTTCGGGCGCAAGCGCGAGCGGCTGGAGGCGCGGCTGGCGGGCGCCGCCCCCGCCGAGCGCCCGCCGCAGCGCGTCGCCGTCGTCGGGGCCGGCGTCGCCGGCGTGGCGGCGGCGCGGGCGCTCGAGGCCCTCGGGGCCGAGGCGGCGGTGTTCGACGCGGTCGGGCTGGCGGCTGGCGGCTCCGGCAATCCGGCCGCCCTGGTGACGCCGAGGCTGGACGCCGGCCTCGGCCCGCCCGCCGAGCTGTTCGCCCAGGCGTTCCGGCGCGCAGTCCGGCTCTACGAGGCGATACCCGGTGCGATCATCGCCCGCGGCGTGCTGCAGCTCGCCGCCAACTCCCGCGACCTCGGCCGGTTCGCGAAGATCGCGGCCTCGGACCTGTTCGAGCCCGGGACGCTGCAGGTGCTCACGGCTGAGGCGGCGAGCGGCCGGCTGGGCGAGCCGGCCCCGGCGGCTCTGCTGCAGGAGGCGGCGCTGGTGATCGAGCCAAGGGCGGCGCTCGCCGCCTGGGCGCCGCCGGTGCGCCGCGCCGCGGTCGCCGCCCTCGAGCCCCGCCCTGACGGCTGGCGGCTGCGCGATGCGGCCGGGCGCGAGCTCGCCACGGCCGAGGCGGTGATCGTGGCGGCGGCACAGGCTTCGACGCGGCTGGCGCCGGGCCTGCCGCTGCAGGCGGTGCGCGGGCAGGCGAGCTGGCTCATCGGGCATGCCGCGCCCGGCGCCGCGGCGGCCTGGGGCGGTTATGTGCTGCCGATGCGCGAGGGCGTCCTTTTCGGCGCGACGCACGATCGCGACGACGAGGACGAGGCGGTCCGGGCGATCGAGCACGAGCGCAATCTCGCCATCCTGGCCGCCGCCCTTCCGAGGTTCGCCGCCGGCATCGAGGCGGAATCGCTCGAAGGCCGCGCCAGCGTGCGCGCGACCACGCCCGACCGCCTGCCGCTCGCCGGGCCCGCGCCGGGCGCCCCGGCGGGGCTGTTCGTGCTGACCGGCTTCGGATCGCGCGGCTTCTGCCACGCCCCGCTGCTCGCCGAGCACGTGGCGACGCTGGCGCTGGCGGCGGCCTCGCCCCTCCCGGCCGCGCTCGCCGAGCTGGTCGATCCCGATCGCTTCGCGCGACGGGCCGAGCGGCGGGCCGGTTTATAAGCCGCGCGCGCAGGCGTATAAGGCTGGCCCTTCGAGGGACGCCTCAGGTTTGAGGACCGAACAGATGAAGACCACCATCGCCATCGCCCTGGCGGGCGCGGCGCTCCTCGCCGCCGGCGCCGGACCTGGCGCGGTCGCCCGCGACAGGACGCCGGCCTACTCGCCGCAGCAGTGCTTCTACACCCGCAACGTGACCAGCTTCGCCGCGCCCGACGAGCACAACCTCTATGTCCAGGTGAACTCGCGCGACGTCTATCACTTCGACATGTTCGGCCCCTGCCCCGACATCGACTGGAACCAGCGGCTGGCGCTGGTGTCGCGGTCCTCATCGTGGATCTGCAACGGCATGGACGCCGAGGTGATCACCCATGCGGCCGGCATCGGCCGCCAGCACTGCTTCGTCCGCAACGTGCGCAAGCTGACGCCTGAGGAGGTCGCCGCCCTGCCGCGCCGCGCCCGGCCTTGAACGGGGTTCATCGACCGGAAACCCAGATCGGTGATGATCGCGCCGCGCGCCACGTCCGAATCCGGCGCCGGCGGCTGAGCCGCACGACATCTGGCTTTCGATCGTCGCCACCGGCTCGACGATTCTTGTCTTCGGGATGCTGCTCGGCCGACTGTTCACCCGCTGGCAGCTCCAGCAGTTGCACGCCGTGGTCGACACCGAGACCGGCGCCATCCGTCCGCTGGCTTGAGGCCCGCTCGCCATCCGCTACCGAACGGGGTTTCGCAACGGCCCGAGAGCCGGTTTCGCCGCTGACGCTTTGACGAAGATGGTGGACGCGGCTGGGATCGAACCAGCGACCCCTACGATGTCAACGTAGTGCTCTCCCGCTGAGCTACGCGTCCGAACCTCGGGAGGCCGCGGGTATAACGGCGGCCCCTGGGCTTAGCAAGCGGCGCGCCGCCGCGGCTCAAGCGGCGATCATCCGCTCCACCTCGGCCACGATCTCGCGCAGGTGGATGGGCTTGGAGAGCACCTTCGCGCCGGGCGGCGCCGCATCGCCGGCGGCCAGCGCGACGGCGGCGAAACCGGTGATGAACATGATCCGAAGCCCGGGGTGCTTGGCCGCCGCCAGCCGCGCCACCTCGATTCCGTCCAGGCCCGGCATGACGATGTCGGTGAGCAGGACGTCCCAGCTCTCGTCGAGGTGGGAGGCCGCCTCGTCGCCGTCCGCGCAGGCGGTGACTTCGTAGCCGGCGCGCTCCAGCGCACGGGCGAGGAAGCCGCGCAGCGAATCGTCGTCTTCGGCCAGAAGGATGCGGGGCATGGCGGGTTCGGCGGCGGGCTCGCGGGACGGAACGCCAGCTTAGGAGGTCAAGCGTAAAGGCGCGATGAACCCTGCCGCTCGCCTGCGGCGGGCCTCGTCCCATGAACCCTTTGACCGTGGACGGCGCTCAGCGTTCTATGGACGCGATGAACGCCTGGGAGCCGATCGCGGTCGAGGAGCCCATCGCGCGCACGGAGGCCTTCGAGGTCCGCCGCGCCGCGGCGCGCGGGGCTGCGCCGCCGACGCCGATCGTGTTCGCCTCGCCGCACTCCGGCCGGCTCTATCCCGACGACATGATGGCCGCCGCCGCGCTCGACGCCCAGAGCATCCGCCGCTCGGAGGACGCCTACGTCGACGACCTGATCGCCGCCGCCCCGGAGCTGGGGGTGTCGCTGATCACCGCCCGCTTCGCGCGCGCCTACATCGACCTGAACCGCGAGGCCTTCGAGCTGGATCCCGCGATGTTCGCCGACGAGCTGCCGGAGTTCGCCCGCGCCCGCACCGCGCGGGTGGCGGCGGGGCTCGGGGCGATCGCCCGGGTGGTCTCGGAAGGCCAGGAGATCTACGCCCGCAAGCTCACCTTCGCCGAGGCGCGGGGGCGGATCGAGGGCGCGCACCGCCCCTATCACGCAGCCCTCGGCCAGCTGATCGCCGAGACGCACGCCGAGCACGGCTTCGCCATTCTCATCGACTGGCATTCTATGCCGGCGGCGGCGGCGGTGCGCACCGGCGGCCGCGAGCGGCCCTGCGACCTGGTGCTGGGCGACCGCTTCGGCGCGGCCTGCGCCGGCGTGCTGCCGACCCGCGTCGAGCGTGAGCTGGAGTCCATGGGCTACCGGGTGGCGCGCAACACGCCCTACGCCGGCGGCTACACCACCGAGCATTACGGCCGCCCCGCCCGCCGGGTGCATGCCCTGCAGATCGAGATCAACCGGGCGCTCTACCTCGACGAGGCGAGCCTCGCGCCGACGCCTGCGTTCCACGACCTGAAGCTGCGGCTCGAAGCCCTCACCCAGACGCTGGCCGCCGCCGACTGGTCGGGACTGAGGCCGGGCTGAGCGGCTCAGGGGTCGGCCGCGGCGCGCCTGAGGGCCAAAAAAAGCCGCGCCCGAAGGCGCGGCAGTTCTTAGGGAGGAAACGCCCAGGAAGGGCAGAGGCGTCAGGGACGCCTCACAGCCTTCTTATACTGTGCAGCGCACAACGACTCAAGCCGGGACAGGTGCGAAAATCGCCCATGCCTCGCGTCGTTTCGGAAATGTCACACCTCCGCAGCCCTTGCCGCAGGGGAAAACCGCCCCATGTTGCTGCAACGCACAACAACTGTGAGAATTTCGCGCGCCGCAGCGTCGCGGACGCTCCGGGGCGCTGGCCCTGATCGCCGGCCTCGCCTAAAAGCCCGCCTTCGCCGGCGCCACACGCCACCTGCGCGCCCCTGCGCCCGAAGCCCAGATCCAGAATGTCGCTCCGCAACATCGCCATCATCGCCCACGTCGACCACGGCAAGACCACGCTGGTGGACCAGCTGCTCGCCCAGTCCGGCGTGTTCCGCGCCAACGAGGCGCATGCCGAGCGGGCGCTCGACTCCAACGACCAGGAGCGTGAGCGCGGCATCACCATCCTGGCCAAGGCGACATCGGTGCTGTGGCATGGCGCGGCGGGCGACACCCGGATCAACATCATCGACACCCCCGGGCACGCCGATTTCGGCGGCGAGGTCGAGCGAATCCTCGGCATGGTCGACGGGGCGCTGCTGCTGGTCGACGCCGAGGAAGGCGTCATGCCGCAGACCAAGTTCGTGCTCGGCAAGGCGCTGAAGCTGGGCCTGAAGCCGATCGTGGTGCTGAACAAGGTCGACCGGCCGCACGCCGATCCCGACCGCGTGCTGAACGACGCCTTCGACCTGTTCGCCGCCATCGGCGCGACCGACGAGCAGCTCGATTTCCCGCACCTCTATGCCTCGGGCAAGCAGGGCTGGGCGGTGAAGGACCTTCAGAAGGACGCGAAGCAGGACCTCGCGCCGCTGTTCGACCTGATCGTCGAGCACGTGCCGCCGCCGACCGCCGAGGCGCGCGTCGACGCGCCCTTCCAGCTGCTCTCCGTGCTGATCGAAAGCGATCCCTTCCTCGGTCGGCTCCTCACCGGGCGGGTCGAGGCGGGCCGCGCCGCGCCCGGCGCGCCGATCCACGCTCTCGGTCCCGACGGCAAGGAGATGGAGAAGGGCCGGATCAGCAAGATCCTCGCCTTCCGCGGCCTGAAGCGGCAGCCGATCGAGCTCGCCGAGGCGGGCGACATCGTGGCGATCGCCGGGCTCTCGAAGGCGACGGTCGCCGACACCGTCTGCGCGCCGGAGGTGACAGAGGCCCTGCCCGCTCAGCCGATCGATCCCCCGACCATCGCCATCACCGTCTCGATCAACGACAGCCCGCTGGCCGGCCGCGAGGGCGACAAGGTGCAGAGCCGGGTGATCCGCGACCGGCTGCTGCGCGAGGCCGAGAGCAACGTGGCGATCCGGGTCTCCGAGACGGCCGAGAAGGACGCCTTCGAGGTGGCCGGGCGCGGCGAACTGCAGCTGGGCGTGCTCATCGAGACCATGCGGCGCGAAGGCTTCGAGGTTTCGATCAGCCGCCCGCGGGTGGTGTTCCAGACGGATCCCGAGAGCGGCCAGCGTCTGGAGCCGATCGAGGACGTGGTCATCGACGTGGACGACGACTTCACCGGCGTGGTCATCGAGAAGCTCTCGGCGCGCAAGGCGGAGCTGACCGACATGGGGCCCTCCGGCGCCGGCAAGACGCGGCTGACGCTGCAGGCCCCGTCGCGCGCGCTCATCGGCTACCAGGGCGAGTTCCTGACCGACACCCGCGGCTCGGGCGTGCTGAACCGCGTGTTCAGCCACTACGAGCCGTACAAGGGCGCCATCGAGGGCCGCCGCAACGGCGTGCTGGTCTCCAACTCCGAGGGCGAGACGGCGGCCTACGCCCTGTGGAACCTGGAAGAGCGCGGGACCATGTTCGTGGGCGGCGGCGAGAAGACCTACCAGGGCATGATCATCGGCGAGAACAGCCGCGGCGACGACCTCGACGTGAATCCCATGAAGGCCAAGCAGCTGACCAACGTGCGGGCCTCGGGCAAGGACGAAGCCGTGCGCCTGACCCCGCCGCGCCGCCCCACCCTCGAGCAGGCGATCGCCTACATCGAGGAGGACGAGCTGGTGGAGGTGACGCCCAAGGCCATCCGACTGCGCAAGAAGGTGCTGAACCCCAGCTTCCGCAAGAAGCGGCTGCGGGAGGATTAGGGTCCCACGGCGCGGCTGGGCTACAAATCCGCCATGGCCAACCCGATCTTCGCGAACCTGCCCACCACCATCTTCGAGGAGATGAGCGGCCTGGCGCGCGAGCTTTCGGCCGTGAACCTGGGCCAGGGCTTCCCCGACGATCCCGGCCCTGACGCGATCCGCGAGAAGGCGGCCGATGCGGTGCTGAACGGCTACAACCAGTATCCGCCGATGGCCGGCCTGCCGGAGCTGAGGCAGGCCGTGGCGGCGCACTACGCCAGGACCCAAGGCGTGGAGCTCGACTGGGCCAGCGAGGTCACCGTCACCTCGGGCGCGACCGAGGCGTTGGCGGCCGCCTTCCTGGCGCTGATCGAGCCGGGCGACGAGGTGGTGGTCTTCCAGCCGGTCTACGACTCCTACCTGCCCATGATCCGCGCCGCGGGCGGCGTTCCGAAGCTCGTCAGCCTGCAGCCGCCAAGCTGGCGCTTCACCCGCGAGATGCTCCAGGCGGCGTTCAGCGAGCGGACGCGGTTCGTCGTGCTGAACAATCCGATGAACCCGACCGGCGTGGTGTTCCCCGAAGGCGACCTGGCGTTGCTGGCGGAATTCTGCGTGGCGCACGACGTGATCGCCATCTGCGACGAGGTCTGGGAGCAGGTGGTGTTCGAGGGCGCCTGTCACCGGCCGCTGATCGGCTTTCCCGGCATGCGCGAGCGCGCCGTGAAGATCGGCTCGGCCGGCAAGATGTTCGGCCTCACCGGCTGGAAGGTGGGCTTCCTGGCCGCCGCGCCCGCGCTCTCCCGCAGCCTCGCTCGCGCGCACCAGTTCCTGACGTTCACCACCCCGCCCAACCTGCAGGCCGCCGTGGCCTGGGGCCTGGCGAACTCCGAGGCCTGGTTCCGCGACATGCCGCGCGACCTCGCCCGCTCGCGCGACCGGTTGTCCGACGGCCTGAGGCGGGAAGGCTTCGCCGTCCTGCCGGCGCAGGGCGCCTATTTCCTGTGCGTCGATCTCCCCGGCTCCGGCGTGGCCATGGGGGACCGCGAGTTCTGCCTTCAGGCCGTAAAGCAGGCCGGCGTCGCCACGATCCCCGTCTCGGCGCTCTACGAGGACGAACCGGTGACGAACATTGTCCGCCTCTGCTTCGCCAAGCGCGACGCGACCCTTGACGCCGGGATCGAGGGTCTGGCGAAGGCGCGGGCGCTCGCCGTCAGGCGGCGCGAGCCCGGTAGCGCGACGGCGTGACCCCGAAGGTGCGCCGGAAGGCGGCCACGAACGCCGAGGGACTGGCGTAGCCGGCCTCGAGCGCGGTGGCCGTCACCGGCGCGCCGCCGGCCAGCGCCGCCACCGCCTGCTGCATGCGCGCCCGCGCCCGCCAGGTCTCCAGGGTCAGCCGCGTCTCGGCCTGGAACAGCCGCTGCAGCGTCCTGAGGCTGCCGCCGGCCCCGCGCGCGAGTTCGGCCAGCGAAGCCTCCGCCCCGGGCTGCTCCATGATCCGCTCGGCCAGCCGCCGGGCGCGCGGATCGCGGGGCATCGGCAGCTCGAGCGGCGCGGTCTCGCCCGCCGCCAGCAGGTCGAGCAGCAGCCCGACGAGGCGCTGCTGCGCCTCGTTGTCGAGCCGCAGCATGCGCAGCTGCACGAGGTGCAGGATGAGCTCGCGCAAAAGCGGCGCCACCTCGATGGCGCGGCAAGCCGTCAGCCGCGCGTCGGGATCGATCGGCGTCAGGTAGAGGGTGCGCATGGCGACCTGTCCGCGCATGCGGATGGCGTGCGCCGTCCCGCCGGGCACCCAGATCGCCCGGGTCGGGGGCACCATCCAGGTGGCCGCCGGCGTGCTCACCTGCATCACGCCGCGGGCGGCGTAGATCAGCTGGGCCCAGGGATGGGTGTGGGCGTCGATCACGGCCCCGTCCTGGAAGGTCTGGGCCAGGCCGCGGATCGGATAGCCGCCAGGGTCGGGCGAAAATTGGCGCGTGGTCGACATTGTTCGTCAGACTAGCGCAAGCGCGCCGGACCGCCAGGGCGTAGCTGTCCGGCAGGAGGACGTCGCCATGGCCAGCCACCTGCGCCATTTCTCGATCAACGCCGACGACATCGACCGCGGGCGGCGCTTCTACCAGGCGGTGTTCGGGTGGAGGTTCGAGCCGTGGGGACCGCCCGGCTTCTTCATCGACGAGGACACCGGCCGTGGGGTGAGCGCTGCGGTCCAGGGCCGTCATTCGATCGGCGGCGAGGCCATGCCGGGAATAACGATCACTTTCGCCATCGACGACATCCCCGCGACCGTCGCCGCGATCGGGGCCAACGGCGGAGCCATCATCACGCAGCCGAGCGTCATCGAGGGGGTCGGCGAGCTCATCTATTTCAAGGACAGCGAGGGCAACGTCGCCGGCGCCATGAAGTACGTGAACCCGCCGCGGCAGCCATGAGCGTGCTCTCGGATCCGAAACTGCAGGGGCTGATCGATCGCCTGCAGGCGAAGAGCCGGGCGCAGGAGGCCGAGACGAGCGCGTGGTTCTCAGAGCGGGCCAAGAAGGGCGAGCTCTCCTGGGACGGCTTCGATGACAAGTCGCACCGCTTCATGGCCGACAAGCTGGTGGCGCTGGAGCCCGCCAAGGCCGAGTTCTGCTACCTGACCTGCCGCGCGCTCATGGCCCGCCGCGTGGTGGAATGCGGCACCTCGTTCGGCGTCTCGACCCTCTATCTGGCGGCTGCGGTGCGCGACAACGGCGGCGGGATGGTGATCGGCACAGAGCACGAGGCCGCGAAGGCCGCCGCCGCCCGGGAGAATTTCGCCGCCGCCGGCCTCGCCCAGTTCATCGATCTGCGCGAGGGCGACCTGCGC
Organism: Phenylobacterium sp.; assembly: GCF_025934275.1. Taxonomy (GTDB): domain Bacteria; phylum Pseudomonadota; class Alphaproteobacteria; order Caulobacterales; family Caulobacteraceae; genus Phenylobacterium. The sequence continues at coordinate 21,455 of NZ_JAICYI010000047.1, read as the reverse complement.
GAGACGCTGAAGGACGTGGGCGGCGCGGTCGACTTCGTCCTGCTCGACATCTGGACCGAGATGGTGGTCCCGGCGCTGACGCTGATCGGCCCGCGCCTGCGCGAAGGCGCGGTGATCGTCGCCGACAACACCGCGAGCTCGCACCGCGGCTACGAGGCCTTCTTCGCTTGGCTCGCCGATCCCGCCAACCGCATGCGCCACATGACCCTGCCGTTCGACGGCGGGCTGGAGATGTGCGTCCGGAGCTGACCGCGGGTCAGCTGGTCGAGCCGCCGTCGATGACCATGGTCTGGCCGGTAATCCAGGAGCCGGCCCTGGAAGCCAGGAACACCGCCGCGCCGGCGATGTCGTCGGGTTCGCCCAGCCGCCGCAGCGGCGTGCCGGCGCTGGAGCGCCGCTCGCCCTCGGGCGTGTCCCAGAGCGCCCGGGCGAAGTCGGTCTTCACCAGCCCCGGGGCGATGCAGTTCACCCGGATGTTCGAGGGGCCGAGCTCCTGGGCGAGATTGCGGGCGAGCTGCATGTCGGCGGCCTTGGAGATGCAGTAGGCGCCGATCACCGTCGAGCCGCGCAGGCCGCCGATCGAGGAGATGATGATGATCGCCCCGTCCTTGCGCGCCTTCATCTCCGGCGCGGTGAGCTGGATCAGCCAGTTGTTGGCGACGATGTTGTTGGAGAGGATCTTGTTGAACGCCTCGTCGGTGATGTCGAGCTGGCTGCCATAGAACGGGTTCGAGGCGGCGTTGCAGACCACGATGTCGATCTTGCCGAAGGCGGAACGGGTCTCCTCCACGAGCCGGGTCAGGTCTTCCTTCGAGGAGATGTTGGCGGGTACGGCGATGGCGTGGCCCGCCCGCTTGGCGTTGATCGAGGCCGCCACCTCCTCGCAGGGACCCGCCTTGCGCGAGGAGATCACCACCTTCGCGCCATGCTCGGCCATGCGCTCGGCGATCGCCTTGCCGATGCCGCGGGAGGAGCCGGTGATGATCGCGACCTTGCCGGTCAGGTCGAACAGCTCGCCCGTCTGCTGGCCGGCCCTATCCATCACCTCGCTCATCGCGTGCTCCCGTGAAACGGTTGTTTGAGTGTGCGGCCATTTGCGGCGCGGCCGCAGGCGAGGTCAAGACGATCGCCGGCCGCCGCCCGCCGGCGTTACGGTCTTGCGGGAACCCGCGGGGGCCAATAACTGCAAGGGACAATCTCCGCTGCGAGGTCGCGGCGCCGTAGGCGCCCCCGGTCGCGGCCTGCCCCAAGGAGCGCTCATGACCCAGTGGCGAGTCTGGCTGGACGACGAAGACCCCGAAGAAGAGGAGAAAGGCCGCCTGCCCGACCTGCCGATGACCGCCGGGCCGGTGCAGAACGCGCTGTTCAAGTCGCGCACCGTGCTGGTGTTCGGGGAGATCGACATGCGGCTGGCCGAGCGGGTCACCGCCCAGATCACCGCGCTCGCCTCGGAAAGCGACCAGCCCATCCGGATCATCATCAACTCGCCGGGCGGACACGTGGAAAGCGGCGACACGGTGCACGACATGATCCGCTTCTGCGGCGCGCCGGTGAAGGTGATCGGCACCGGTTGGGTGGCGAGCTCCGGCGCCCACATCTTCCTGGGCGCAGAGAAGGAGAACCGCCTCTGCCTGCCCAACACCCGCTTCCTGCTGCACCAGCCCACGGGTGGGGTTCGCGGCCAGGCTTCGGACATCGAGATCGAGGCCGAGGAGATCATCAAGATGCGCGAGCGGGTGAACCGGATCATCGCGCGCGAGACCGGCCAGACCCTTGAGCGGATCGACAAGGACACCCAGCGGAACTTCTGGATGAGCGCCGAGGAGGCTGTCGCTTACGGCATCGTCTCGCGGGTCATCCACCACATCGGCGAGGCGTGAGGTGCGGAACGGTCCTCCCCCACGGGGGGAGGCGGCCCGGAGGGCCGGAGGGGGTTTCATTCGCAGCGGAGGGCCTCGTGGGCTTCAACCCCCCCAGTCGCTTCGCGACGGCTGCCCCTGAGGAGGAGCAACGGTGAGCGCCGCCTCCAGTCCCTGGTGGCGGGGCGCGGTCCTCTACCAGATCTATGTGCGCTCGTTCTTCGACGCCGACGGCGACGGGCACGGCGACCTGGCCGGCGTCGAGGCCAGGCTCGACTACATCAAGGCGCTGGGGGTGGACGGGATCTGGCTGTCGCCGATCCATCCCTCGCCGAACCGCGACTGGGGTTATGACGTCGCCGACTTCGAGGACGTTCAGCCCGACTACGGCGCCGCAGCCGACTTCGAGCGGCTGCTGGCGAGCGCGCATGCCAAGGGGCTGAAGGTGCTCCTGGACGAGGTGCTCTCGCACACCTCCGACGAGCATCCCTGGTTCGTGGAGAGCCTGACCGGGGGCCGGGACGGGCCCAAGGCGGACTGGTACGTCTGGGCGGACCCGAAGCTGGACGGGACCGCCCCAAACAACTGGCTTTCGGTGTTCGGCGGCCCCGCTTGGGCCTACCAGCCCGCCAGGCGCCAGCACTACCACCACAAGTTCCTGCGCCAGCAGCCGAAGCTGAACTGGCGCAATCCGGATGCCCGCGAGGCCGCGCTCTCGGTGCTCGATTTCTGGCTCGACAAGGGGGTCGACGGCTTCCGCCTCGATGTCGCCGGCACCTACCTGCACGACCCGGCGCTGAGCGACAATCCGGCGACGCCCATGGCCGAGCGCACCGGGCGCGACTGGAGCCATGCGGGCAACCTGCAGCGGCACCTGCACGACGCCAACCTCCCCGAGAACGCCGAGATGCTGGACCTCATCCGGCGACGGGTGGAGGCGCACGGCGAGCGCTTCGTGTTCGGGGAGTTCTCCGAGGAGGAGGCGCGGTGCGGCGCCTATCTGGCGCCCGAGGCGGGGCTGCATTCGGCCTACACCTTCGTCATGCTGCTCGCCCGCAGGCTCGCGCCGGACTTCGTCAGGGCGCACTATGCGACGCTCGCCGAGCATCCGGGCCACTGGCCGACCATCGCGCTGTCGAATCACGACGTGCCGCGCACCGTCTCGCGCTTCGGCGGGGAGAATCCGCCGCCGGAGCTGGCGAAGCTGATGTTCGCCCTGCTCGTCTGCCTGAGGGGCACGACCATCATCTACCAGGGGGAGGAGCTGGGGCTGCCCCAGGCGAAGCTGCGGCGCGACCAGCTGAGGGATCCGGTGGGCGACCTCTACTGGCCCTACACCGGCGGGCGCGACGGCTGCCGCACGCCGCTGCCCTGGCGGGCGGACGCACCGAACCTCGGCTTCACGACCGGGACGCCCTGGCTGCCGGTGGCCAAGGAGCATGCCGGCCTCACCGTCGCAGCGCAGGAGGGGGATCCCGACTCCATGCTGACCTTGGCCCGCGCGATCATCGCCCTGCGCAAGGACTCGGCGGCGCTGAGCCGCGGCGACATCGCGTTCCTCGACACGGCCGATCCGGTGCTCGCCTTCATGCGCACGGCCGGCGACGAGCGCATCGCCTGCGTGTTCAATTTCTCGGGCGCGCCCGTCGCTCCCACCATCCCGGCGCTAGCGGACGCGAAGATGCTGCCGGTGGGCGCCGGCGAAGCCGAGCTGCGCGGAGCCTCCCTGGGCCTCGCCCCCTACGCGGCGGCGGTTCTCGCGGTCTAAGGCGTGGCCGGGATGGGCTGCAGGCTGAAGAAGATCGGATTGCCGGTCACCGGATCGCGGTCCTGCCAGGTGTCGCCGAGCTTGCGGCCCGGGCCGAGGTTGCAGTAGCGCTTGGCCCCGTCGCCGGCGGGGGGCGGGGTCTTCTGCTCGGTGCAGAGCTTGCCGTCCTCAACGGACCACTCCCCGGTGACGTCGCCGTCCGAGCCGGTCTGCGTGTAGGTGTGGTCGGGCGCGAGATAGCGATCGGCGTGCCAGCCCTGGAAGTTGTCGATCTCCAGCCGCGATCCGATGAACGGCTGCACGCCCTCGTCGGCGGACGCAGGCTGCCCCTGCGCGGCGGACGGGCCGGCGAGCGCCAGGCCGACCAGGGTGATCACGAGCAGGCGCATCGGCGGGCGGCTCCCTAATCCGCGAGCTTGACCAGCATCTTGCCGATGTTCTCGCCCTGCATCAGGCCGACCATGGCGTGCGGCGCCTCGGCGATCCCGTCCAGCACCGTCTCGCGCCACTTGATCTTGCCGGTCCTCAGCCACTCGCGCATGTCGCTCTCGAACTGCGGACGCAGGTGCATGAAGTCGGTGGCCACGAAGCCGCGGAGATTGATCCGGCCGTAGATGATGTTGGAGAGGTTGTAGACCGGCGTGCGGGCGCCTGCGTTGTTGTAGCCGGAGATCATGCCGCAGACCGCGACCCGGCCGAGGCTGTTCATGTTGGCGAGCGCCGCGTCGAGATGCTCGCCGCCCACGTTGTCGAAATAGACGTCGACGCCCTTGGGCGCCGCCGCCTTGAGGCCCTGGCGGATCGGCGTCGTCTTGTAGTTGATCACCGCATCCAGCCCGGCCTCGTCGCGCAGCCAAGCGGCCTTTTCGTCGGAGCCCGTCGAGCCGATCACGTAGCAGCCCTTGATCTTGGCGATCTGGGCCGCGACCGAGCCCACCGCGCCGGCCGCCGTGGAGACGAAGGCCTGCTCGCCCGCCTTCAGCTTGCCGATTTCGAGCAGGCCGCCATAGGCGGTGAAGCCGGTGCCGCCCAGCACCGACATGTAGGCGGTGAGCGGAACGCCCGGCTCCGGCTCGAGCTTCTGCAGGCCGCGCGCCTCGGAGACGGCGTACTCTCGGAAGCCCAGCGGGTTGCGCACCAACTCGCCCTCGGCGAAGGCCGGAGTCTTCGACTGCACGATCCGCCCGAGCGCGCCGCCGGACATCGCCTGGCCGAGCTCATAGCCGTTGGCGAGCCTTGGCCGCATCGCCGGATCGACCGACATGTAGAGCTGCTGGATCAGCACCTGGCCGTCCGCGATCTCCGGCAGGGGCGCCTCGACGAGCTTGAAATCGTCCAGGGCCGGCGGGCCGTCCGGGCGTTTCGCCAGGTGGATCTCGCGGTTTGTCCGGCTCATGAGACCGTCCTCTCGTCGTGCTGCAGCGGTCGGCCAATGTGACGTCGGGCTCCCGGCGGGGCAAGCTGAGCCCGCGCGCCCTTCCGAGTCGGCGGGCGGGAGGCTACAGGGGAGCCCATGCCAGACGGCGAGGCCAAGAGCGTGCGCAGCGAGAGCCGGTTCGGCCAGGGTTTCGTGACCGACATCTGGTACTTCGCCGCGCTGGCGTCGGACCTCAAGCCCGGTCGCCTCGCCCGCTATGAGATCCTTGGCCAGCCGGTGCTGCTGGGCCGCTCGAGAGCCGGGCGGCTGTTCGCGCTTCGCGATATCTGCCCGCACCGCGCCGCGCCGCTTTCGGCCGGCCGCTTCCATCGCGAGGCGTCCGGCGCCGAGACGGTGGAGTGCCCCTACCACGGTTGGCGGTTCGGCGCGGACGGCGCCTGCGCGGCGATCCCGTCGCTGGTCGAGGACCAGGCCTTCGATGTCGCGCGCATCCGCGTGCGCAGCTCTCCGGTCGCGGAGAGCCAGGGGCTGGTGTTCGTCTGGATAGCCGGCGAGGCGCGCGGCGAGGCCGAGCCCGACCAGCCGCCGCCGGTCTTCCCGGGCGTGGTGGGCGGCCGACCGAGGCTCGTCGACCGCATGGAGTTCGACGCCCACATCGACCACGCCGTGGTCGGCCTGATGGACCCGGCGCACGGGCCCTACGTGCACCAGCAGTGGTGGTGGCGCTCCAAAGCCAGCCAGCACGAGAAGGCCAAGCGCTTCGAGCCGCGCGAGGCCGGCTTCGCCATGGTGCGGCACGAGCCCTCGAAGAACTCCCGCGCCTACGCCATCCTGGGCGGCGAGCCGCTGACCGAGATCACCTTCCGCCTGCCCGGTCTCCGCTGGGAGCACGTGACGGTCGGCAAGCGCCAGGTGCTGTCGCTGACCTGCCTGACGCCTATCGACGAGCGCAGGACGCGGATCACCCAGATCGTCTGGTCCGACCACCCGGCGTTCGTCTTCCTCAAGCCGTTCATCGCCGCCGGCGCGCGCGCCTTCCTGCGGCAGGACGGGGCGATGGTGAACCTGCAGAACCGTGGCCTGAAGTACGATCCGCCGCTGCTGTGGGTCGACGACGCCGACAAGCAGGCCAAGTGGTACCATCAGTTGAAACGCGAGTGGGCCGCCAGCCGCCGGGAGCGGCGCGCGCTGGTCAACCCCGTGGAGCCGGCGACCCTGCGCTGGCGGAGCTGAACTGAGGCCCCGGCGTGCGACCGCGCGTTGCTAGCCGACGTGAGCAACAGGGCTCCTGCAATCGTCCGGTTCGTGGCGGCGATGGCGGTCGTCATCCTGGCGCTGGTCGTGCGCCCGCCCGTGAGGCCGCTCGCGGGTTGCAGAGCCCGGGTCCGCACCCCTAGGGTGCCCCATGGCCAGCTTTAGCACGCCCGACGGGGTCACCCTCGCCTACGACGACATCTCCCCGGCCGGCGGCGGTGATCGGACGATCGTGCTGCTGCACGGCTTCACGTCGAACAAGCACGAGGGCTGGCGCCGGACCGGCTGGTACGGCGCCTTCGAGCGGCGCGGCATCCGCGTGGTGGGGCTCGACCAGCGCGGCCACGGCGAGAGCGCCAAGCTCTACGAACCGGAGGCCTATACGCGGAGCAAGCTGGCGGGCGACGTGATCGCCCTCCTCGACCACCTCGGCCTCCCGGCGGCGGACCTGTTCGGCTACTCCATGGGCACGCGCACGGCGATCCAGGTCGCGATCCAGGCGCCGCGGCGGGTCACGAACCTGATCCTGGGCGGGGTGGGCGGCAAGCTGCTGGAGCCCGCCGAGCGCCCGGCCAGCAATCCCATGGCCGAGGCCATGCTGACGGAGGATCCGGAGACCATAGCGCAGCCCATGCTGCGCAGCTTCCGCCAGTTCGCCGACGAGCAGGGCGAGGACCGCAGGGCGCTCGCCGCCTTCGTCCAGGCGCAGAACCCGCCGCTCGACATCGAGGCGTTGCGCGCCCTGCCGATGCCGGTGCTGGTGATCGCCGGGCAGCGCGACCAGGGCGCAGGCGATCCGGAGGACCTGGCGCGCATCTTCCCGCACGGGCATGGCCTGACGGTCGCCGGCTGCGACCACTTCTCGGCCATCCCGCACGCGCTCACCAAGGCGGGCGTCTTCGACTTCCTGGACGGGATCCTGGACGATCCGTTCCCGGACCGGCTTTAGCCCGCGGCCGTGAAGATCCAGCCGTCGGGCAGGCTCGACAGCTGGACGTTCCGCAGGATCATCTCGTCGCCGCCGCCCATGTCGATGACCGTGTCGGCGCCGACCTGACTCAGCGTGAAGCTCGTGCCGGCGTCCAGCAGCACGTGGTCGCCCTTGGCGGCGCTGAAGCCAAGGACGATGTCGATCCCCGCGCCGGAGAAGGTGTGGAAGGTGTCCGCGCCCGCCCCGCCCTGGATGGTGTCAGAGCCGCGGTCGCCGGACAGGAACTCGGCGCCGGAGCCCGCGACCATCGAGTCGTCGCCCTGGCCGCCGCGGATGATCTCGCCCGAGCCCGCGCCCACCAGCGTGTCGTTGCCGAGGTTGCCGTAGAGGATGTTGTTGTCCGCGTGGCTGGCGATGGAATCGTTGCCCTGGCCGCCGACCAGCCACTCCCCGACCAGCGAGTGGCCGATGATGGTGTCCTCGCCCTTGTTGCCGTTGATATCGTTGAAGCCGGTCCCGCTGGTGATGGAATCGTTGCCATCGTTGCCGCGCAGGAAGTTCGACCCGTCCGCGCCGGTGATGGTGTCGGCGCCGGCTAGCCCATCGATGGTGTCGCCGCCGCTCTTCCCGATCAGGACGTCGCTGCCGCTGGTGGCTATGTCCTGCGGTGCGCTGCCGGCCTGGCTGAACTCGACGGTGTAGCTGCCGGCGTAGCCGTCGGCGAAGGCGCCGGCGTCGATGTAGTAGGTGCCGCCGGATGGCGCGGTGAACACGATCCGCGAGTCCGGCTGGCTCCCGTCGACGATGTCGTCGTTCGAGACGATCGAGAGGCCGGTGGAATCGTGCAGCCGCAGGAAGGGGTCCGCGAGCGTGCCGCCGCCTCCGAAGTGGCCGACCAGGTTGATCGTATAGGTGATGCCCTGCTGCAGGGCGACGATGAAGAAGTCATGGTCGCCGGCCTGCTGCAGCGCCCCGGTCGCCGAGCCGTTCAGGGCCACGTGGCCGAAGGGCGTGATGTCGGAGACGCTGCTCGCGAACTCGTCGGCCGCAGGGGTGAACGGCGCGGAATTCCAGCCCAGGATGTCGAGCACCTGCAGGTCTGTGGCCGAAAGCGTTCCCGGGGAGTTGGGGCCGCCGGGGCCGAAGGCGTCGCCGACGGTGTGGTCCCAGTCGCCGAGGTCGAAGCCGTCGTCCTTGCCGGTCGCGTCGACCGCGTTGTGGAAGGCGAAGCTCGTCACATGGTTGGCGTCGACGCCGAAGAAGGTGGGGACGCCGTCCGAGCCGCCCGTGAAGTCGCGCACGCCCTGGGCGTTGAAGCGGAACAGGTCGAGCGGCGCCCACTGCGTGCCCTGGAAGCCGAGGCTGCCGATCCGCCCGAAGGCGCCTTCGGTGATCTCGTGCTCGATCGCGCCGATCGCGTCCTGGCCGAACGACCAGGAGAGGTCGCTGTTCAGCGTCACCGTCACGTCGAGGCTGTTGGTCTGCACCGCCAGGCCGAGGATGCGCGCCTCGGAGGTGGGGATCGCAAAGCCCACGCCGTTGGAGGGATCGACGGGCGGCAGACCGTTCACCGCCAGCTGATCGTCGGCGCTCATCGCATGCAGGCGCAGCGCCGTGACGTAGGCGTCATAGCTCACCGAAACGGTGTCGAAGGCGTTCTGGGCGGCGAACTTGGAGCCGAGCGACTTGAGGCCGAAGCTGACGCCAATGGTCACCGAGTTGGTGAAGTGGCTCTGCAGCTCGTGCTCGGCCGCGACGATCGCGGTTCGGTAGGCGTCGCTGACGTTGGCGTCGTAATAGTTGATGAACACGAGGCCGCTGCCGGCCTGGGTCACGCTCTCCGGCGCGATCGCCATCGCTTCACTCTCTCAGCCCGACGTCCCCCGGGGCGCAAAGGACGGCGGATCGGTCGCGCTTGTCAATCGCTGCGGATGAATCGCCGCAGGGAAATCGCCTCAGGCCTGCACGAAGGAATAGGCGCCGCCCTTCTCCAGCGCGGTCCGGTACTGCGGCCTGGCCTGGAAGCATTTCACCCAGGCTTTGATGTTCGGATAGCCGTCGAGCCGGTTGAACGCGCCCAGCACCTCGCCCACGAAGCTCATCTGGACGTCGGCCGCCGAAAGCTCGCCCAGCAGCCACTCGCGGCCCTCGAGCGCGCCCTCCACGTACGTCATGTGATTGGCGATCTCGCTCTCGATCCGCGCGTGCAGCGGCTGTCCCGCCTCGCCGAGTCGGCTCACGTACATCAGCATGAGCAGCGGCAGCATCGCCGAGCCCTCGGCGTAGTGCAGCCACTGGAGGTAGGTCTCGTAGGCGTCGGACCCGAGCGCCGGGGCGAGCCGCCCGCCGCCGTGGCGGCGGATAATGTAGTCGATGATCGCCCCGCTCTCGTGCACGACCCGCTCGCCGTCGGTGATCACCGGGCTCTTGCCGAGCGGATGGACCGCCTTGAGCTCGGGGGGTGCGAGCCGCGTCTGGGCGTCGCGCTGATAGCGCTTGATCTCGTAGGGAACGCCGAGCTCCTCGAGCAGCCAGAGGATGCGCTGCGACCGGGAATCATTGAGGTGGTGGACGACGATCATGGGCTGAGCTCCCGCAGAACGGCGTCAGCAAAGCTCCGCCGCGCCGGCGAAGGCAAGCGCCGATGTCAGCGCGGCCGGAACCCCTCGGCGATCAGCGCGACGCGCCGGTCCATGACCTCGGTCATGGCCTTGGCGTCGGCGCCGTGCGTGACCACCAGCCGGTACGTCCAGCCATAGGCGGCGAGCAGCACGTCGATGATGTCCTGGATGTCGCGCGCCGGGTCGACCTCGCCGTCGGCGACGCCCTTCGCCAGGCAATCCCGGAGCAGGTCGATGAGGCGCTGGTTGGTCCCGAACGGTCGCGCGGTGGCCGGCAGCGTCCAGTCGTAGGCCGCCGCGATGTGCGAGAGGAACAGCTTCGAGCGCGTCGCCTCGAAGGCGAAGAAGACGCCGAAGATCGAGCGCAGCCGGTCGGCCGTCGTGCCGCGGATATGCGGGACCACGCGGTCGAGCTCGGCGTAGAGGCCGTCGAGCCGAGCCGCCATCACCTGGCTCAGGATCTCGCCCTTGGAGGCGAAGTTGGTGAACACGCTGCCCACCGCGACGCCGGCGTGACGGGCGATCTCGCGGATCGTCGTGCCCTGGTAGCCCTGGCTGTCGAACAGCTCGCGGGCGGCGTCGAGCACGCGGTTTCGGGTGGCTTCCTTCTGCGTCTGGCGCAGGCTTGGCGGCCGGGCCTCCGCCGCCGGGCGGCGGGGGCTCCGTCCAACGACGCGGCGGGGGACGTTGAGCTCCGCGGTCATGGCGAGGTCGGCGGGGGTTACCCGCGGCGGGCTCCGGCCAGGATGATGCGGATCTGGTCGCGGGCGCGGCCCTGCAGGGCCTCCAGGCTCCAGCCCTCGAAGATCGCCTGCGGGTAGTTGGAGAGATAGGCGTCGAACAGCATCTGGGTGCGCAGCTTGATCTCGGCTTCCTGGCGCAGCTCCCCGCGATCGATGCCGAGCGCCAGCTGCTCGGCGATCAGCTCGAGAATCTCGGCCACCTTGGGCGCCCCGCGCAGCGCCGGCCCGTCGTCCGGAGACCAGGACACGCTGAACGCCGCCCGGGCGAGCGGCAGCTGGGTCTTGTAGAAGGCGTAGCCCGCGGCGAACATCTTCTGCAGGGCGTCCTCCGCGCCGCGGCCGCGGGCGGCCGCCTCGCGCATGGCCTCGGCCAGCTGCGCCATGTCCTGGGCCATGATCTCGCGGAACAGGTCCGACTTGTCGCTGAAATTGGCGAACACCGCGCCGGTGGACATTCCGGCGGCCGCCGCGATATCGCGGATGGTGGCGCCCTCATAGCCGTGCTCGGAGAACAGCCGGCGGGCCGCGGCCAGCACCTTGGCGCGGGTCTGCTGCTTGGCCAGCGCCCGGCGCGTGGGCATCTTCACGCTCGCCTCGCCGGCGGCTTGGATCGGGGAGATGTGCTTCATTCATATCGACGGCTGGGCCGTCCTCTCGCCTCGTCCGCGCGACAGAACGAGGTCTGTTGAACGTGTTCAAATACCCGGTTACGCGATTCCGGGCGACCTGCGAACGCGGCGCTCGACGAACAGGCGATCAGCCCGAGTCTTGCGCCGGAAGCAAGGTCCTTGGCGGGTCAGCGCCGAATCGGTCGGAAGATGGACGCGAGTCGGCGAATTACGGTGGTTGAACATGATCAGCGAGGCCGCCGTCAAGGCCAAAAAGCCCCAGTCTGGTGGCGGCCCGGGCCGCGCGGGCCTAAACTCCGGCGATGGACGTCTTCAGCTATCTGATCCCGGTCTCGCTGGCCGCGGTGGCCGCCGTGCTCGCGTTCGGCATCTACGCCCTGTTCCGGGGCGGCGACTTCGGCCGCTCCTATTCCAACAAGCTGATGCGGCTGCGGGTGCTGATGCAGGCCATCGCGATCGCCGTCCTGGTGGCCGCCTTCTGGTGGCGGAGCCGGACCTGAGGCCGCCATGGTGACGCTCAACCGCATCTACACCCGCGCGGGCGACGCCGGGGCGACGCGGCTGGCCAACGGCCGCAAGGTCAGCAAGGCGGACCCGCGCGTCGAGGCCTACGGCGCGGTCGACGAGGCGAACGCCTGCCTGGGCCTGGCGCGGCTGCACACCGCCGGCGCGGGCGCGCTCGATGACGCGCTCGCCCGCATCCAGAACGAGCTCTTCGATCTGGGCGCCGACCTCGCGACCCCGGCGAAGCGCGGCGAGCGGGACGGCGAGGTGCTGCGCATGAGCCAGGCCCAGGTCGCCCGCCTGGAGGGCGAGATCGACGCGCTCAACGGCGTCCTGCCGAAGCTCGAGTCCTTCGTGCTGCCGGGCGGGACTCCCGCCGCCGCCGCCCTGCACCTGGCGCGCACCGTCTGCCGCCGGGCCGAGCGCGAAGCGGTGCGCCTCGCCGAGGCCGGCGAGGCGGTCAGCCCGACGGCGCTCAAGTACCTGAACCGGCTCTCGGATTTCCTGTTCGTCGCCGCCCGCGTGGCCAACGACCGCGGCGCCGCGGAGGTGTTCTGGAAATCGGGCGCGACCCGCTAGACGCTACTTTTTCCGGGCGGGGGTCTGCGGCGCGGGGTTGCCGGTCGCCGGCGGCAGGCGGCCGATGGCGCGCAGGGCCTCTTCCTTGGCCTTGGGATTGTCGATGATCCGCCCGGTGATGTCGGAGATCAGCACCGGCTGGGCGCAGACGCGCTCGGAGCCGTCCCACCATTTGTGCGCCGCCTCGCAGTTCTTGCGCGGCAGCACCCAGCCGAACTGCCAGACCGCGAGGACGACGTTCAGGACGAGGAAGACGCCGACGAAGATGATCTTCAGGCGCTCGATGGTCGGGTTCATGGGAGCGTTTTAGAAATTCGGGGGCGGGCTGGCTAGCCGGGCCTCGCGGCCAATTTGCGGCGCCTGCGAACCCCGGCGGCTTGCAATGCGCGCGGGAACCGTTATTGCCCCCATCGACCGATTTTTCCGCAATGCAAATTCGAGGCGCCGGCGAGCTATGAAGGTGTTGGTCCCGGTCAAACGGGTGATCGATTACAACGTCAAGGCGCGGGTGAAACCCGACCAGTCGGGCGTCGACCTGGCCAATGTGAAGATGTCCATGAACCCCTTCGACGAGATCGCCGTCGAGGAGGCGGTGCGGCTGAAGGAGAAAGGCGCCGCCACCGAGGTCGTCGCCGTCTCGATCGGCGTGCAGCAGGCGCAGGAGACGCTGCGCACCGCGCTCGCCATGGGCGCCGACCGCGCGATCCTCGTGCAGACGGACCAGGATCTCGAACCGCTCGCCGTGGCCAAGGCGCTGAAGGCGGTGATCGGCGAGGAGAGCCCGGATCTGGTGATCGCCGGCAAGCAGGCGATCGACGGCGACAACAACGCCGTGGGCCAGATGCTGGCGGCGCTGCTCGAGTGGCCGCAGGCGACGTTCGCCTCGGCCATCGAGGTCGCCGGCGGCAAGGCCAAGGTGACGCGCGAGGTCGACGGCGGCCTGCAGACGCTCGAACTCGACCTGCCGGCCGTGGTCACCGCCGACCTGCGCCTCAACGAGCCGCGCTACGCGAGCCTGCCCAACATCATGAAGGCCAAGAAGAAGCCGCTGGACGTGAAGGACCTCGCCTCGCTCGGCATCGATGCGGCTCCTCGCCTGAAGGTGGTCAAGGTGACCGAGCCGCCGAAGCGCGGCGGCGGCGTCAAGGTGGAGACTGCGGCCGACCTGGTCATGAAGCTGAAGAACGAAGCGGGGGTGCTCTAGATGGCCGTTCTCGTCATCGCCGATCACGACAACGCCACCCTGAAGGAGGACACCGCCAAGACGGTGACCGCCGCCCAGAAGCTGTCCAACGAGGTCGACGTGCTGGTGGCCGGCCAGGGCTGCAAGGCCGTGGCCGAGGCGGCCGGCAAGATCGCGGGCGTCCGCAAGGTGCTGCTGGCCGAGAGCGCCGAGCTGGGCCAGGGGCTGGCCGAAGCGTTCGAGGCGCTCGTCGTCCCGCTGATGGCGAACTACGACGCGGTGCTGACGCCGGCGACCTCGCAGGGCAAGAACTTCTCGCCGCGCATCGCCGCCAAGCTCGATGTGGCGCAGATCTCCGACGTCATCGAGATCGCCGACAGCGGCACGTTCGTGCGGCCGATCTACGCCGGCAACGCGCTGGAGACCGTGCAGTCGTCCGATGCGAAGAAGGTGCTGACCGTGCGGCCCACCGCCTTCAAGGCGGCTGGCGAGGGCGGCTCTGCGGCGGTCGAGACGATCGCCGCGCCGGGTGCGCCCGCCAAGACGCACTTCGTCGACCAGAAGCTGGTGAAGAGCGAGCGTCCGGAGCTGACCGCCGCCAAGATCGTGGTCTCCGGCGGCCGCGCCATGGGCTCGGCCGAGGAGTTCCAGCGGGTCATCGAGCCCCTGGCCGACAAGCTGGGCGCAGCGGTCGGCGCCTCGCGCGCCGCGGTGGACGCGGGCTATGCGCCCAACGACTACCAGGTGGGCCAGACCGGCAAGGTGGTCGCGCCGGAGCTCTACGTCGCGATCGGCATCTCCGGGGCCATCCAGCACCTGGCCGGCATGAAGGATTCCAAGACCATCGTGGCGATCAACAAGGATCCCGACGCGCCGATCTTCCAGGTCGCCGACTACGGCCTGGTGGCGGACTACAAGACCGCCGTTCCGGAGCTGATGAGCGAGTTGGCCAAGGTCGGGAAGTAGCGTCCGCGCCCCGCACGAAAGAAACAGGGGCGGCTCCGCGAGGAGCCGCCCCTTCCATGAGGAGCCGGCGCGTAGGCTGGGGAGGATCGCGCCTGTCCGCTCACGGAGTCCTTGCGTCCGCGAAGGCCTCGTTGGTGACTTCGAGCATGACGTTGGCGCCCAGCAGGTCGGCGGGCACGGCGTCGACGTGCATCTGCTGCAGGGCCTCACGGATGCGCGCGTCGGCCTCGGACGAGCCGGAAGAGCGGAGCACGCGGACCGCGGAGACGTAGCCGCGCGAGTCCACGCTGAAGCGGATCCGCGCGGCGCCCGCGATGCTGACGCCGGAGTCGGCCAGGCGGGCGTTGGCCTCGCCTGGTTCGCGCCTGTGGGGCTGGACGCCCCGCCGCCGGAAGGCCTGGTGTTCGACGATTCCCTTCTCGCGCTCGAAGCGGCGGCGCAGGGACTGGGCGTGGCGCTGGCGCGCAGCTTCCTGGTCGAGCCGGCGCTCGCCAGCCGGCGGTTGGTGCGTCTGGGCGGACGCGAGATCGCCAGTCCCCGCGGCATCTTCGTGGTCTGGCGCGGCGACAGCCGCAAGCTCGGGCGCATCCACCGCCTGCGCGATTGGCTGCTGGCGGAGGCGGCGGTCGAACGCGCCGAGCGTCTGTCCCGCGCTTCGGCGAACTCCAGACTGCTCGCCGTTGGAAAGTGAGGGGCGGCCCTGGCCAGGGCCGCCCCTTCATCGAGCGGATCTGTTGGGGCGGATCCGTCTCGGAGGTTCGCGCTCTCAGCGGGCGTGCGCCGCCTCCAGGCCGGCCGGCGCGAGCTCGAGCGTGAGCTGGGCGCCGATCAGGCCGGTCGGCGGCTCGCCGACATTCAGGCGCTTCAGCGCCCGCTCGACGGCGTAGTCGTTGTCGCGCGAGCCGGATGAGCGAACCACATGCAGTCCCGAGATCAGGCCGTCGGCCGAGATCGTGCCGCGGACCTCGGTGTCGCCCGTGGGAGCGACCCCGGCCGAGGCGAGCTTGGCGTCCGCCGCCGCCTGGGCGTGGTCGACGAAACTCTGCACCTCGCGATCAAGGGCGAGGGCAGGCGCGGAGGCGGCCAGGAAGGCGGCCGCGCCCAGCATGAGAAGCTGCGCTTTCATGGCGAGAAGTCCCTGTTTTTGCTGCTCAAGAGATGCGGCGCCGCTACGGCCTAGATAGGCTCTGCCCACCGCGGCTGCGAACGATAGTTGCTGCGTCGAGTTGTTAGCTGGGCTCACAAGTTCACTTGCACCGCCGAGCTTCGGACCTACCTAGGCGAGGTGAAGCGCCTTCCGCCATTTTTCGCCCTGCGCGCCCTCGAGGCGGCCGCACGGCATCGCAGCTACAGCCGGGCCGCGAAGGAGCTTGCGGTGACCCACGGCGCGGTCAGCCAGCAGATCCGCAAGCTGGAAGCCGAGCTCGGCGCGCGTCTGTTCGACCGCCGGGGCAACGACATGGCGCCGCGCCCGGAGGCGCTCCGGCTCGCCGAGGCGGTCGCCCGGGCCATGGGCATCCTGCACGAGGCCGTGGCCGAATTCTCCGGCGCCGCCGAACACGATCCCCTGGTGGTCAGCTTGGAAACCCAGTTCGCCGCCCGCTGGCTTCCGCCGCGGCTGCCCCGCCTCCTGGCGCACCCGGCCGGGACCAACATCAACCTCTTGCCGGAAGACCGGGTCGCAGACCTGACCGCCGACGGCGTGGACATGGCGATCCGTTACGGCGCCGGCCATTGGGCGGGCCTGGAGAGCGCCTGCCTTTTCACCGAAACCATCATCCCGGTCTGCAGTCCCGAAACGCTCAAGGCCCATCCCGTCGCGCATTGGCAGGACCTCCTCAAGGCGCCGCTGGTGCACCACCGCGGTCGGCCGTGGGGCATGTGGTTCGAGACCTTCGGCCTGAATGCCCCGCCGCTCCGCGGGCCGGTGTTCGAGGATTCCGGCCTGCAGGTGGAAGCGGCGGTCCGCGGCCTGGGGTTCGCCCTCGTCCGCAACGGCCTGGTTGAGGCCGAGATCGCGGACGGCCGGCTCGTCCGGCCGCTTGAGGGCGCGGTCGCCTCGAAGTTCGGCTACTTCGTCGTCTGGCGGCCGGACAGCCGCAAGCTCGTGCGCATCCATGCGCTCCGTGACTGGCTGCTCGCGGAGGCCGAAGCCCTCAGCGTCCGGGGCTCCCGACCGGCCTAGCTTCGCCGTTTTCGCTGCGGCGCAGCAAAGGACTTGCCGCGTGCGGGTGAACGGGTGTTAGAAATCCCACCCCTGCGGGCGGCGCGCTGACCTTTGCGCCGGCCCGCGCATCGAGGCTTCGCCGGATGGTTCAAATCAAGCGGGTCGGCGTGATCGGCGCCGGCCAGATGGGGACGGGCATCGCCCATGTCGCGGCGCTCGGCGGCTACGAGGTCCTGCTGCACGACGTCTCCCGCGAGCGGATCGACGCGGGCCTGGAGACCGTCAAGCGCAACCTGAGCCGTCAGGTCGTGCGCGGGATGATCGATCAGTCGGCCATGGACGCGGCCCTGCAGCACATCACGCCCGCCGAGGAGCTGCAGCAGGTCGGCGGCGCGGACCTCGCCATCGAGGCGGCGACCGAGGACGAGCAGGTCAAGAAGACGATCTTCAAGGCGCTGGGGCCGCACCTGGGCCCCAAGACCCTGCTCGCGTCCAACACCTCCTCGATCTCGATCACCCGCCTGGCCTCGGCCACCGACCGCCCCGAGAAGTTCATCGGCCTGCACTTCATGAATCCGGCGCCGATCATGAAGCTGGTGGAGATCATCCGCGGCATCGCCACCGACGCCGAGACCTACGACACCGCCGTCGCCTTCGCCCAGTCGCTCGGCAAGAGCACGGCGAATTCCGAGGATTTCCCCGCCTTCATCGTCAATCGGATCCTGGTGCCGATGATCAACGAGGCGATCTACACGCTCTATGAAGGCGTCGGCACGGTGGAGGCGATCGACACCGCCATGCGGCTGGGCGCCAACCATCCGATGGGCCCGCTCGAGCTCGGCGACTTCATCGGCCTCGACACGGTGCTGTCGATCATGAACGTGCTTTACGACGGCCTGTCGGATTCCAAGTACCGGCCCTGCCCGCTGCTCGTGAAGTACGTCGAGGCCGGCTGGCTCGGCCGCAAGGCCGGCCGCGGCTTCTACGACTACCGCGGCGAAACGCCGGTGCCGACGCGCTAGCGGCTGCGGCCTTTAATCCATTCGACTTCCGCAGATTCCGCATCCGATACTCGAAGGGTGATTCGGGATGGCGGGACCATGCGGCGTCTCACGCTTGCGCTACTCGTTGCGACCTACCTGTGCCTTTCGCTGATCCTGGCGCTGACGCTGTGGCGGTACGGCGGCGGCTGGGGCGCGGGCGTGGCCGCGCTGGTCGGCGGACTGGGCCTCTGTTTCGCCTTCCACGGCCTGATCGAGCGGACGCTGGAGACCGGCGCGGTGCGCGGCGAGATCGAGGCGGTGCGAGAGGCCCACAAGATCCTCATCGACCAGGTGGAGCTGCTCGACCAGCGGGTCACCGAAGTCGCCGAGACGGTGGCCGGCGAAGCCATGCGCCGCTCGCAGGCGCTCGCCGACGAGGTCCACATGCTGGAGGACCTGGTGGAGCGCATGGCGCGGCAGCTGGCGGAGCACGGCGGCGCCGCGGTGTTCGGCCATCCCACCGGCGAGACGCCCAGGCCCTCGGGCGCGCTGTTCGAGACGGTGCGGGCCGCGCTCACCGACAACCGCGTCGACCTCTACCTGCAGCCGATCCTCGCCCTGCCGCAGCGCAAGATCGTCTTCTACGAGAGCTTCTCGCGGCTGCGCGACGAGAGCGGGCGCGTGCTGATGCCGGCCGAGTACCTGGCGGTCGCCGAACCGGCGGGCCTGGTCACCGCCATCGACAACCTGCTGCTGTTCCGCTGCGTGCAGATCGTGCGCCGCCTCGCCAAGCAGGACCGCAAGATCGGCATCTTCTGCAATGTCTCGATGGCGAGCCTGGCGGACGAGAGCTTCTTCCCGCAGTTCCTGGATCTGCTGAGCGCCAACCGCGACCTCGCCGGCGCGCTGATCTTCGAGCTCGGCCAGAAGGCCTTCGAGGCCCGCGGCTCGATCGAGGCGCGCAACATGGCCAAGCTCGCCGACCTCGGGTTCCGCTTCTCGGTGGACAAGGTGGGCGACCTCGACTTCGACCTGCAGGACCTCGCCCGCTCGGACGTGAAGTTCATCAAGGTCGCCGCCGAGCACCTCCTGGAGGAGCTCACCGAGGTGGACGGCCGGCTGGTCCTGCGCTCCTTGCCCGACCTGGCGGCGGAGGATTTCGCCGCGCTCACCCGCCGCTATGGCATCGAGGTGATCGGCGAGAAGGTGGAGAGCGAGCGCCAGGTGGTCGACGTCCTCGATCTCGGCATCGCCTATGGGCAGGGCCACCTGTTCGGCGAGCCGCGGGCGATCAAGGAAGCCGTCCTCGCCGAAGCCGACCCGCCCTCCGCGTACCTGCGCCCGCAGTTCCAGCGCCGCGCCGTCGCCGGGGCCGCCTAGCCGCCCTTCCAGCGAGAGATTGACCGGCTCGTGCGCGCCGGTTAGCCCGCCCCATGACCTCCCCGAAACTCGTGGCCGGCCTCGCGGCGCTGGCGGACCGCTATGACGTGCTGCTCTGCGACGTCTGGGGGGTGATCCACAACGGGCGGGAGGCGTTCCCGGTCGCCTGCGAGGCGCTGGCCCGTTATCGCGCGCAGGGCGGTGAGGTGGTGCTGGTCTCCAACTCGCCGCGGCCGAACGCCCAGGTGATCGCCCAGATGGACGCGCTCGGCGTGCCGCGGGAGGCCTGGTCGCTGATCGTCACCTCGGGCGACGCCACCCGCAAGCTGCTCGCGCAGCGTGCGCCGGGCCCGGCCTGGAAGCTCGGGCCCGAGCGCGACGATCCCCTGTATGACGGCCTCGGCCTCGCGTTCGCGGCCCTGGACCAGGCGCGGTTCATCGCCTGCACCGGTCCGTTCGACGACGAGCGGGAGACGCCGGAGGACTATCGCGAGCGGTTCCTGGCGGCGATCGCCCGCGGCCTGCCGATGATCTGCGCCAATCCCGACATCGTCGTGCAGCGGGGCGAGAAGCTGATCTACTGCGGCGGCGCGCTCGCCCAGCTCTACGAGGCCCTCGACGGCCAGGTGTTCATGGCCGGCAAGCCGCATGCGGCGATCTACGAGCTGGCGCTGGCCAGGGCCGCCGAGCGGCGGGGCGGCCCGATCGAGCGGGGCCGCGTGCTCTGCGTCGGCGACGGCCCGCGCACGGACCTCCGCGGCGCCAATGCGCAGGGCCTGGATGCGCTGTTCATCGCCAACGGCATCCACGGGCCGGAAATCCTGGCGAGCGGCGGCATCGATCCGGCGATGATCGACCACGTGTTCGAGACCGAGGGGGTGGCCGCCGCCTACGCCATGGCCGACCTGGTCTGGTGAGCGGCGCGCATCGTCGCTAAGTGAGACACGGCCGGGAGGACGGACGAAGCGTGCAGCAGGGATTCTACTTCGACGAGCTCAGCCTCGGCCAGTCGGCGGAGCTGACCCGCACCGTCGGCGCGCGCGACCTCGAGGCCTTCGCCGAGGTCTCCGGCGACACCAACCCGGTGCACCTGGACGACGCCTACGCCCGCACCACCACCTTCGGCGGCCGCATCGCCCACGGCATGCTGTCGGCCGCCTTCATCTCCGCGGTGCTGGGGACCAAGCTGCCAGGGCCCGGCGCGATCTACCTGTCGCAGAGCCTGCGCTTCCGTCGGCCGGTGCGGATCGGCGACGAGGTGACCGCCCGCGCCATCGTCAAGGCGCTCGACGCCAAGCGCGGGCACGTGACGCTGGAGACGGTCTGCCTGGTCTCCGGCAAGGCGGTGCTGGAGGGCGAGGCCCTGGTCCTGGCCACGAAGCGCGCATGAGCCGCGTCCGCGTCATCCACGGCTGGAAGAACCTGGCCGCATCGGACCGCGGCGCGGCGGTGGCCATGGGCAACTTCGACGGCATCCACCGCGGCCACCAGAAGGTCATCGCGCTCGCCGCCGAAGCGGCCCGCGAGCTCGCCTGCCCGCTGGGCGTGATCACCCTCGACCCGCACCCCCGCGTCTACCATCGCCCGCACGAGCCCGCCTTCCAGCTGATGAAGCGCGACCAGCAGGCCCGCGCGCTTGAGGCCCTGGGCGTCGACATCCTCTACGTGCTGCCCTACGGCGAGCTCGCCGAGGTGAGCGACCGCGACTTCGCCGCGCGCGTGCTGCACGAGGGCCTGGGCGTGCGTCACGTGGCGCTGGGCTTCGACAACTCCTACGGCAAGGACCGCACCGGCACGCCCGAGAGCATGCGCCAGTACGGCAAGGAGCTCGGCTTCGGGGTCTCGGTGGCGGCCGAGGTGACCGACGTCCACGGCGAGAAGTTCTCCTCCACCGCGGTGCGCGAGGCGCTGCGCGAGGGCCGACCGGACGAGGCCGCGCGGATCCTCGGTCGCCCGTTCGCCATCGAGGGCGAGGTGCAGCGCGGCCGCCAGCTCGGCCGCAAGCTCGGCTACCCCACCGCCAACGTCGGGCTCGACGACTACGTGGTCCCGAAGTTCGGAGTCTACGCCACCCGCACACGGCTGCCGGACGGCCGCAAGCTGCCGGGCGTCGCCAACATCGGCGTCAACCCGACCGTCGATGGCGTGATCGAGCCGCGCCTGGAGGTCTGGCTGTTCGACTTCGACGAGGACATCTACGACCAGGTGATCGAGACCGACCTCGCGCACTTCCTCCGCCCCGAGCTGAAGTTCGACAGCCTCGACGCCATGGTCGTCCAGATCGACGCCGACGTCCGCGAGGCCAAGGCGAAGCTGGGCGTCTGAGCCGAAGCACCGCATGCTCGGATCGAGCGATTCGCCTCGGCGGAGTTCATGCGAACCATCTTCCTTGTCGGCACGGCCTATTCCGGCTCGACCGCGCTCAGCCGCGAGTTCGCCCGCGACCCGCGGATCGACATGATGGGCGAGCTCGACCGGCTGTCCGTGTTCCAGCCGTGGTCGGGCCATGT
>NZ_JAICYI010000085.1 GCF_025934275.1 Phenylobacterium sp. | reverse complement strand
CTAGGGCGATCACGCGTCAGGCTCCTCGGGGCGCCCCCAGCGCCGAAACGGTTTTGCCTGCTTCGCCTAGACTGAAAAAGATAATTCCGCGTAATCCGCGCCCGGCGCGGCGAGAGGCCGCGAGGCTCAGCGACGCTTGGCAGAGGCGCGATCCGGCGCCGCTCGGCCGCGGCGCAGGGCGGCATTCAGCACCAGGTACATACGGCCAGCGCCGCCCTGGGCTGCCTATCAGGTGAAATCCTAGCCGTCCTGCGATGAAGGCGCCGGCGCCGTTGGCTGCCTGCGGGGCGCCCGGGCATGCAACCTGGCCTTCAGGTGATCGCCGACGCGCATGGCGTTGGCCACGGTCGTCAAGGTCGGGTTCACCGCGGCGATCGAGGGGAAGAAGCTGGTGTCGACCACATAGAGATTGTCGAGCTCGTGGGCCTTGCACCAGGGGTCGAGCACCGAGCTCTCCGGGTCCGAGCCGAACCGGACGGTGCCCGCCTGGTGCGCGGTGCCGTAGACCGGCAGCAGACTGTCGAACTGGAAGTGGTGCTGCGAGATGGGGTGCGAGTGGTCGGCGAAGCCGTCGAGCGAGGCCTTGAGCTTGCCGACCAGCCGCTCGTGGCCCTCCAGATTGTTGTAGGCGTAGTCGAGCTGAATGCCGCCCTCGGGCGTGAGCCGCACCCGGTTCTGAGACAGCGGCAGATCCTCCGAGATCACCAGCATGGAGAGCATGCGCTCGGCCAGCGCCTCGGAGATGACGTCGGGCACCAGGCCGGGCGGACACCAGTCGGAGACCTGGCCCTCCAGCGTCTGGCCGGACATGTATTCCAGGAGCTGGATGTGGCCCATCGGCTTGTCGTAGCCGCCGTCCGGATCGCCCCAATAGAAGTCGTTGACGGCGAGCGTCTTGGGAAAGGTCACCTCCACGTGCGCCGGGGTCAGCGAGACCATGGCGGTGAGCGTGTGGAACATGTAGTTGCGCCCCACCTGGTCCGAGCCGTTGGCGAGGCCATCCGGATGCTGCGAATTGGCCGAGGCCAGCAGCACCGCGGCGGAGTTGGCGGCGCCGGCCGCCAGCACGACGATGTCGCCGGTCCAGCGCTCCTCCCCGCCTTCGGTCTCGCAGACCACCTCGGTCACGCTTCGACCCTTAGGGTCGGTCTCCAGGCGGATCACCTTGCGGCCGGTCAGCAGGGTGACGTTCGGCTGGCCCAGCAGCGGCTCGATCGCGATGGCGCGGGCGTCGGACTTGGCCTTCAGGAGGCAGGGATAGCCGCCGCAGGTCTTGCAGCGGATGCAGGCGGAGGTGACCGGGCGTGCCTCGTCCAGGTTGACCCCGAGCGGCAACGAGAACGGCCGCCAGCCCTGCGCTTCCCAATGGGCCTTGAGAAGTCCGATCCCGGGATCGTGGCTCACCGCAGGATAGGCGTAGGGCTCCTCGTCGCCGGCCTCGGTCGGATCGACGCCGCGGGCGCCGTGCACCCGCCACAGGCGCTCGGCCTCGGCGTAGTAGGGGGCGAGGTCGGCGAGGTCGATCGGCCAGGCCGGCGAGATGCCGCCGGCATGATTCACCTCCTCGAAGTCGCGCTTGCGCAAGCGCATCAGCGCCGCGCCGTAGAAGATGGTGTTGCCGCCCACCCAGTAGTGCGTGGTGGGCGAGAACGGCTTGCCGGCCTTGTCGAGCCACTTCTCGGTGGTGCGGTACCGGTGCTGGATGAACACCGCGCGGGCATCCCAGTTCGCCGCCTCCCGCGGCAGGTGCTCGCCGCGTTCCAGGATCAGAATGGACTTTCCGGTGGGCGCGAGCCGCTGCGCGAGCGTGCCGCCGCCCGCGCCGGACCCGATGATAACCACGTCGAAGTGGGCCAAACCGTCAGTCCTCCAGATGGTACTTCGCCGCCCCGCGGCGGATCACAGCCCCGACCAGGGCTTGCGGCAAGTGCTGCAGCAGGGCTGCGGCGATCTGGTTGTGCCAGCCCGGGATCAGCACCACCTGGCCACGGGCGTTGGCGCGGATCGCGGCCTCGGCCACCTGCTCCGCCGTCTGGAAGAATGGGCGGAAGGAAGCGTCCATGATCTGCTGGGTGCCGGCCGCCTGGGCGAACTCGGTCTGGGTGAAGCCCGGGCAGACGGCGGTGACCTTGACCCCGTTGGCCCGGTACTCGGCGTCGAGGGCCTGCGAGAACTTGATCATCAGGCTCTTGGCGCCGGGATAGAGGGTGTGGCCCGCTGCGCCCGGCGCGAACCCCGCCAGCGAGGCGATGTTGACGATCGCGCCGGACCCTCGCTGGACCATAGGCGGGATCACGCCGTAGGCCAGGCCGCAGGCGTTGACCACCAGGGTCATCAGGAAGTCCCGCTGCCGCGACCAGGGCACGCCGGTGAAGCTCTGGGCGATGCCGAAACCCGCGTTGTTGACCAGGATGTCCACCTCGCGGCCGCGGGCGGCGAGCGCCTCGAGCACCGGCTTGTGCGCCTCCCATTCGGCCAGGTCGGTCGGAACGGCGAACGCCTCGATCCCGTGGCCGGCGGAAAGCTCGGCGGAAAGCGCCTGCAGCCGCTCGGCCCGGCGAGCGACCAGCGCCAGGTCATGGCCGCGGGCCGCATAGGCGCGGGCGAAAGCCTCGCCGATTCCGGACGAGGCGCCGGTGACCAGCGCCAGCGGCCGTTCGCTCCTGCCCTGTCCCGCCATGCGCCCTCCCGATCGGGCTCAGGATGCGGCGGCAGGGGAGTCGCGTCCAGAAGCCTACCAGCGCGCCCTCAGACCCAGCACGAACGAGCGGGGCGGCGCGGGCGTCACCGTCCGCGGGTTGGCGTCCTCGGGGAGCGGCGACGGATCGAGGTTGGCAACCGCGCTCGTCTCAAAGTAGGCGCCGAACGTCGCGTACCGGCGGTCGAACAGATTGTCCACACGGCCGAACAGCTCCAGGCGCGGGCCGACCCGCCAGGACCCATGCAGGTTCGCGACCCAGTAGGACGCGAGCTTCGCGTCCCGGTTCGCCTCGTCGCCCACAAGGAATTGCGGGCCGACCGCCAGCAAGTCCGCCCCCACCGTCGCCGAGGCCGACAGGGCGAAGTCAGCGCCCGCCTTGAACCGCTGCGCGGGCGTCCCGCCGATGCGATCGCCCGGTGTCACCAGCACATTGCCCATGTCATCGGCGAACGGACTGTTGGGCGACGGAAGCTCGCCGGTGAACTGGTAGGTCGCCCTGAGATAGCTGTAGCTGGCGTAGCCCGACCAGCGCCCCGACGCCGCCTCCGCCTCTGCCTCGAAGCCTTCACGGCGGGTTTTCGGCACGTTGGCGAACGAGCCGCGACCCTGGATGGCGCTCGCCAGCGCGATGATGTCGTCGTCGTTGTCTGTGCGGAACACGCCGAGCCGCCACTTGAAGCCCCCCTGCCTCAGCCGGCGCTGACCGCGGACCCCAGCCTCCCAGGTGTGCGCGACCACCTGCTTGAGCGGTGGATCGGAGACCAGCGCGCCCTCGATCAGGCATGGATCCAGCGGATTGCTGCATGCGAGCTCCAGCGGCGTCGGGGCGCGGTTCGCCTCGGCGTAGCCGCCATAGAGCGAGATTCCCCGAGCCAGCCGGAAGGCCAGGCCCGCCGCGGGATTGAAGCGGTCGAAACGGTGCGTCCCGTTGAGGTCCGGCGCATCGCCGGCGAGGTCGGTCATCGTCAGCCCGGCGTGGTTGTAGCGGCCGCTCAGGGTAAGCGAGAGCCGGCCGGTCAGATCGAAGGTGTCGGTCGCGTATAGGCCGAGGTAGTCGGTGGCCGCGCGCAGCTCGACCGGGCTGTAGGCGACATTGCCAGTCGTCCGGATGGTCTTGCCCTGGCCCGGAATGGCGGCGGCTGGCGAGACCGAGAGGTCCTGATGGATCAGCGCCAGCTCGCTGTTGGCGGAGAAGCGGATACGGGCGAAGTCGGCGCTGGCGCCCGCCGCGAAGACGTTTCCACGGCCGAACAGCTTGCCGTCGCTCGACGCCTGCAGAGAGCCGCCCCAGCCGAGGCTGTCCGTGCGGGTGCGGTCGAGCGTTCCGTAGGGAGCCAGGTCGCAGGACGCGCCCCCCGGGCACGGGATCGGCGCGCCGGTCCCGTCGAGCACCTGGAAGTCTCCCGCCGGGCGCAGCCCTTCGGGGAAGTCACCGGAATCGACGCACAGAAAGCCGTGCCGCGGGTCATCGCATTCGGCGAAATTGCCGTCGTTGCCGTCGAGATGATGCTGGTTGAATTTGCGGACGTAGAGGTTCCCCTGAATCGACCAGTCGGCGTTGAGGTCGTGGCGGCCGCTCACCGCCGCCAGGGCGTCGCTGTTGCGGGTGGTCTGCGGGAAGGTGAACACCGCCTTCCGATCCTGCGCCAAGAGCTCGATTGGGGTCGGCCCGACCACGCCGACGGTGTTCGACGCGCTGGAAACCACCAGATGCAGTTCGCTCGCCGCCCGCTTCCATCCCAGGTCGGCGTAGAGCCGCGCGATGTCCGAGCGGGAATGCAGCCGCCACCCGTCCCCGTGCGCGCCGTCCGCGGCGACATAGAGACCCCAGGGCCCCGAGCGTGCGCCGTACTCCAGGCTGCCGTCGATCCGCCCGAACGAGCCGCCCTCGAGCATCCCCTGACCGCCCGCGAAGTCGAAGCCGGTCTTCATGCGCAGGTTCAGCGCCCCGGCGAGCGCATTCAGCCCGAAGGCCGGATTGCTGGTGAAGAGGCTGGCCTGCGCGATCGCAACCTCCGGGACGAGGTCCCAATTCACCGAATCGCCGAACGCCTCGTTCAGCCGCACGCCACCCATGTAGACCGCGATCCCCTGCGGTTCGCCTTGCACGGGCGAGGCGTCGGAGCCGCGGAATTCGAAGTCCTTGGCGAAGCCGTTGCCCTGAGTGTCGGCGAGTGTCGCGCCCGCCACGTGCTGTTCCAGGGCGTCGGTGACGGCTCGTGAGCCGGAGCGCAGGAAATCGTCCGCGCCGAGGGCCTCCACCACCGCGGGCAGCTTCTGTGGATCCACCCCACGGCCTTCGAGCGGCGTGGGGGCGACGACGACCACGCCCGAGACCTGCGGCGGCTCGGCGGCGCAAGCGATTTCCGGTGCGGCGACGAGGGCGGCGGCAAGCAGAAGAGCGCGGGACATTGGGGACGGCGACCCTAGCGGCGCCGCGCGCTTCAGAAAACCTATTGATCACGTGGGAATTACTTGCGCGCCCGCTGACGGCGGTGTTGGCAATAAGGGGCGCTGATGCTCCATGAAGGGAGAAGCCATGTTCCTGCGCGCGCCGGAGGCCCATTCGCGGTCGTTAATCAAGGCCGTGACCTGGCGCATGCTGGGCAGCGTCGACACCTTCGTGATCAGCTATTTCGTCACTGGCCGGCTGCTGTTCGCCGGCACGATCGCCTCGGTCGAAACGTTCACCAAGATCATGCTCTACTATTTCCACGAGCAGGCGTGGGCGCGGGTGCCGTTCGGCCGCGCCGACAAGATCAGGGCCACGCCTCCCTCGGAGCATGCCGCGCCTCCCGTCGTTGAGCCGCGCATCGAGGGGCCGCCGACACAGGCTGAGCGCCGCGCTTCCCCGGATTGGGCGCCCGCCGCCTTGCCATGAGGCCGCGGACGGCCGACAGCATCGCCCATGTCCGAACGCAAGGACGCGACGGAAGCGACGCGCGCCGCCCATGCGGCGACGACGCAGCGCCTGCCGCCGGACGACGGCCACGACTTCGAACTGGCGCGGCGCGGCTTCATCGCCACAATTCCGGACGCTGCGGTCCCCGGCGCCTGGTCGATGGCGCCGTTCGCCTTCCTGGAGGACGAGCGCCCCGAGACGGTGAACCCCAGCCTCTGGCGCCAGGCGAAGCTCAACGCGCTGCACGGCCTCTTCAAGGTGACCGAGGGCGTCTATCAGGTCCGCGGCTTCGACCTGTCGAACATCACCTTCATCGAAGGCGACAGGGGCTTCGTGGTCATCGACCCGCTGATCTCGGCCGAGCCGGCGGCGGCGGCGCTGAAGCTGATGCGCGAGCACCGCGGGGACAAGCCGGTGACCGCGGTGATCTACACCCACAGCCACGTGGACCACTACGGCGGCATCCGCGGGGTTGTCGCGCCGGATGACATCGCCGCGGGGCTGCAGATCGTGGCGCCCCAGGGCTTCCTGGAGGCCGCGGTCAGCGAGAACGTGCTGGTCGGCAACGCCATGGGCCGCCGGGCGACCTACATGTACGGCGCCCTGTTGCCGCGCGACGGCAAGGGCCACGTGGACGCGGGCCTCGGCAAGACCGTCTCGACCGGATCGGTGAGCCTGGTCCCGCCAACCATCAGCGTCTGCGAGACCGGCACGCGCCTGACGCTGGACGGCGTGGAAATCGTCTTCCAGGTGACGCCCGACACCGAGGCGCCCGCGGAGATGAACTTCTTCTTCCCGAAACTACGCGCGCTGTGCATGGCCGAGAATTGCACGTGCCACCTGCACAACCTCTACACGCCCAGGGGCGCCCAGGTGCGCGACGCCAAAGCCTGGAGCTTCTACATCGATGAGGCGCTCGAGCTGTTCGGGGCCGAGACGCAGGTGATGTTCGCCAGCCATCACTGGCCGCGCTGGGGCGCCGGCGAGGTGGCCGGTTTCCTGAAGAAGCAGCGCGACCTCTACAAGTTCGTGCACGACCAGACGCTGCGAATGGCGAACCAGGGGTTGAACGCCACCGAGATCGGCGAGCGCCTGCGGCTGCCGCCCACGCTCGAGGCCGAATGGCACACCCGCGGCTATTACGGGACGCTGAACCACAACGCCAAGGCCGTCTACCAGCGCTATCTGGGATGGTTCGACGGCAATCCCGCCAACCTGCACAGGCATCCGCCGGAAGCGGCCGGGCGGCGCTACGTGGACCTTGCGGGCGGCCCTGAGGCGTTGCTGGCCAAGGCGCGGACGGCCTACGAGGCGGGTGACTACCGCTGGGTCGCGGAGCTGACGAGTCATCTGGTGTTCGCCGATCCGGACAACATGGCGGCGCGCGAACTGGAGGCCGACGCCCTGGAGCAGATGGGCTACCAGGCCGAATCCGGGCCGTGGCGCGCCTTCTATCTCACCGGGGCCATGGAGCTGCGCAATCCGCGGCCGCCCTCTGCGGCGCCGCGGCAAGGTGCGGCGGGCCAGCTGCGCGCGCTGCCGGCCGATCAACTGCTCGACGCGCTGTCGGTGCGCCTTAACGGCGAGACGGCGGGCGCGGCCGAAATGGCCTTCACACTGCTGTTCGAAGACACCGGCGAGCAGTTCGCCGTGAGGGTCGAGAACGCCGTCCTGCACCACCGGCCGGGGGGCGGCGGTCCCGAGGCGCGGCTCAAGCGTGCGACCCTCATCGGCCTCGTCATCGGCGAGACGACGCTCGCTGCCGCGCAGGCGGAGGGGGCGGTCTCCGGACCGGGCGCGGCTGAGCTGGCGCAGCTTCTGCCGCTCCTTGACCGGTTTGACTTCTGGTTCGAGATCGTCGCGCCTTGAGGCCGATGGCGGCCCGCCGCTAGGGTGCGCCATCAAGACAACGGGAGCGCGCCATGGCGGCCGAACAGATCCTGGACCCCGATCTGCCGATCGTGGACCCGCATCATCACCTGTGGGACCGGCGCAACGCGCCGCCCACCGATCCCGCGACCGAGCATCCCTTCGTCACCGCGATCCGCCCGGCCCGGCGCTATCTGCTCGAGGAGTTGCTGGCCGACACGGGAAGCGGCCACAACGTGGTCGCCACGGTGTTCGTGGAGTGCGGGGCTTTCTACAAGGCCGACGGCCCCGTTGAGATGCGTCCGGTCGGCGAGACCGAGTTCGTCAACGGGGTCGCCGCGATGAGCGCCAGCGGCGGCTATGGCCCAACCCGCGCCTGCGCCGGGATCGTGGGCCGGGCGGACTTGCTGCTCGGGGATGGCGTCGTCCCGGTGCTGGAGGCGCATGTCCGGGCCGGCGGCGGCCGCTTCCGCGGCATCCGCAACTCGGCGTCCTTTGATGAGGACAAGGCGGTGCTCGGGCCGCTGAACCGGGTCGAGGCGGGCCTCTATCGTTCGGACCAATTCCGAAAGGGCTTCCGCCACCTCTCGCGCCTTGGTCTCTCGTTCGACGCTTGGCTCCTCGAGCCGCAGCTTCCCGACGTGGTCGACCTTGCGCGGGCATTCCCGGAGACGACGATCGTGCTCGACCACGTGGGCACGCCGCTGGGGCGCGGGAGCTATCAGGGTCGGTTGGAGGAGCGCTTCCCGATCTGGCGGGACAACATCCGCGAGCTGGCGAAGACTACGAACGTGGCCGTCAAGCTGGGCGGCCTGGCCATGTCGTTCTGCAACTTCCCGTCCTTCCTCGCCGAGCCGCGCGCGCCCTCCGAACAGCTCGCCGGCGAATGGCGGCCCTATGTCGAAACCTGCATCGAGGCGTTCGGCGCGGACCGCTGCATGTTCGAGAGCAACTTCCCGGTCGACATGGGAGCCTGCGACTACCGAACATTGTGGAACGCGTTCAAGCGCCTGGCCAAGGGCGCTTCGCCGGACGAGAGGCGGGCGCTGTTCGCCGGCACCGCGACGCGGGTCTATCGGCTGGAGCCGTCGGTCGACATGGCGGCCGCCGCCTGACGCGGGTGGCGACCCCCATTCACCAGGGTGTTCGGGCGGGTGAAGGGCCCCGACTGGCGTTTCACAGCAGTCTCGCCAGGATCGGGCGCCCTGCGAGAACAGGATCCGGTCAAGCTGCGGGATCGGCTGGGGCCGGCCAGGCCTAATAGCGCTGCTCGACCGGGGCCACGCCCCACTTGGGCGGCGGAGGGACGTAGGCGCGGAAGCGCTCGATCACCGCCTCCGGCGACGGCTCGTAGATCAGCATGTCGCCGTACTGTTGAGCGACGAAGCCCTTGTCGACCATCTGCTGGACGGTCGCGCGCCACAGATCCCAATAGCCGTTCACGTTGACCAATCCGCAGGGCTTGGCGTGGAAGCCCAGGAGCGCCCAGGTCCACTGCTCGATGAACTCCTCGATGGTGCCCGGCCCGCCGGGCAGCGACAGGAAGGCGTCGCCGAGCTCGGCCATCTTCCACTTCCGCTCGTGCATCGAGTTGACGACGACGAGGTCGGAAAGCCCTGTGTGGGCGATCTCCTGGCTGACGAGGTCGGCGGGCATGACGCCCACCACCCGGCCGCCCGCGGCCAGAGCGGCGTCCGCCACCTCGCCCATCAATCCCACCCGGCCGCCGCCATAGACGAGGGTGAGCCCCTGCTCGGCGATGACGCGGCCCGCGCGCCTGGCTTCGGCCAAGTAGGCGGGATCTGTTCCGGGCGAAGAACCACAATAAACACAGATGCTTTGCAACAAGCCGCCGACCCTGACCTCGGGGAAAAGAACCTGGGCTGATAAGCTGATTGTCGCGTTCTGTCACCGTTCGGCTGGCCTGACGCAATTATCGCGGCTACAACGCCCGAACGGCTCGTCACGTTGATGGCCGGGGCGACGCGCAAACGACGGGCGGCGCAGGACTTCTATCTCGGTTAGGCACACGAATGGCGAGCGGCACTGTCAAGTGGTTCAACACGGCTAAGGGCTTTGGTTTCATTCAACCGGATGACGGCGGAGCGGATGTCTTCGTCCACGTCTCGGCGGTCGAACAGGCGGGCCTCAACGGCCTGAACGAGGGCGATCAGGTCGAATACGAACTCGAGCAAGACCGGCGCAGCGGCAAGCTGGCGGCGGGCAATCTTGTGGTCACCGGCCATGGCGCGGCGCCCGCCCGGGCGCCCCGCGCCGGCGGTTTCGGCGGCGGCGGCGGCTTCGACCGCGGTCCGCGCGGCGGCGGCTTCGGCGGGGGCGATCGTCCGCGCGGCGAGATCGCCGGCACCGGCGCCGGCAAGGTGAAGTGGTTCAACCCCACCAAGGGCTTCGGCT
>NZ_JAICYI010000070.1 GCF_025934275.1 Phenylobacterium sp. | reverse complement strand
GGACGCCGGCGGCCGGGCCCATGTCGATCACGTAGTCGGCGGTGAGGATCGCCTCTTCGTCGTGCTCGACGACAAGCACCGAATTGCCCAGGTCACGCAAGCCCTTGAGGCTGGCCAGCAGCCGCGAGTTGTCGCGCTGGTGCAGGCCGATCGAGGGCTCGTCCAGCACATAGAGCACGCCGGTCAGGCCCGAGCCGATCTGGCTCGCCAGCCGGATCCGCTGGCTCTCGCCGCCGGAAAGGCTGCCGGATCCGCGCGACAGATTGAGGTAGTCCAGCCCGACATCCACCAGGAACCGCAGGCGATCGTTGATCTCCTTCAGGATCCGCCGGGCGATCTCCATCTGCTTGTCGCTGAGCTGGCCCTCGGCCAGCCCCTCGAACCACTCGCGCGCGTGCCTGATCGACAGCGTCGAGACCTCGCCGATGTGCTTGCCCGCGATCTTCACGGCCAGAGCTTCCGGCTTCAGGCGGTAGCCGCCGCAGGCTTCGCAGGGGGTCTCGGACTGGAACCGCCCGAGCTCCTCGCGCACCCAGGCCGAATCCGTCTCCCGCCAGCGGCGCTCCAGGTTGGGCAGCACGCCCTCGAAGGTCTTGTTCACCTCGTAGCGGCGGGCGTTGTCGTCGTAGATGAAGCGGATCTTCTCATCGCCCGAGCCGTGCAGGATCACCTGCTTGGCGACCTCCGGAAGCTTCCACCACGGCTCGTCCATCGAGAACCCGTAGTGCCGGGCGAGCGCCTGCAGGGTCTGGGTGTAGAGCGGGGAGGGGCCGCGCGACCACGGCGCGACCGCGCCCTTGTGCAGGGTCTTGTCCTTGTCGGGGACCACCAGGTCGGCGTCGAAGGCGAGCTTCGCGCCGAGGCCGTCGCAGATGGGGCAGGCGCCGTAAGGGTTGTTGAACGAGAACAGGCGCGGCTCGATCTCGCTGATCGTGAAGCCTGAGACCGGACAGGCGAACTTCTCCGAGAAGATCAGCCGCCGGGGCTCCTCCTCGCCGGGATCCTTGTCGGCCCATTCGGCGACCGCGATGCCGTCGGCCAGTCTGAGCGCCGTCTCCAGGCTGTCCGCGTAACGGCTCTCGAGCCCGGGTTTGGCGACCAGCCGGTCCACAACCACGTCGATGTCGTGCTTGAACTTCTTGTCAAGCGCCGGCGCGTCCTCGATCGGATAGAACTCGCCGTCGATCTTCAGCCGCTGGAAGCCCGCCTTCTGCCACTCGGCGATCTCGCGGCGGTACTCGCCCTTGCGGCCGCGGACGACCGGCGCGAGCAGGTAGAGCCGCGTGCCTTCGTCCAGCACCGCGAGCTTGTCCACCATCTGGCTGACCGTCTGGCTCTCGATCGGCAGGCCGGTGGCCGGCGAATAGGGCACCCCCACCCGCGCCCACAACAGGCGCATGTAGTCGTGGATCTCGGTGACCGTGCCGACCGTCGAGCGCGGGTTGCGGCTGGTGGTCTTCTGCTCGATGGAGATCGCCGGCGACAGGCCCTCGATGAGGTCCACGTCGGGCTTCGACATCAGCTCCAGGAACTGCCGCGCGTAGGCCGAGAGGCTCTCGACATAGCGGCGCTGGCCCTCGGCGTAGATGGTGTCGAAGGCGAGCGAGCTCTTGCCGGAGCCTGACAGACCGGTCAGCACCACCAGCTCGCCGCGCGGGATGTCCACGCTGACGTTCTTCAGGTTGTGCTCGCGCGCGCCGCGCACGCGGATCATGTTCTGGTGGTCGGCCATCTGTTCCGGAAACTCGTCCCCGCCCGTCCGGGGTCCCCTCAGAGCCGGCCGGGCGGACGGCTTAATGTAGGCGCCCAGGCCTGGAGATAACACAGGAACGCAAAGCGAACAAACGCGGCTGCGTCGGAACGTCTCCGCACCTGCTGACACAAGGCTGGCAGCAGGTGCGCCCGGGCCGTCGCGTTCACCCGAGCGCGCCGCGTATTCCGACCGGCCGGTCGGCGGGATCGATCAGCACCCCCGGATTGAGCACGCCGGCGGGATCGAGCGCCTGCTTGGCCGCCGTGAGCGCGGTTCGGAACAGCGGCGGCGACTGGCGCTCGTAGCCGCTGCGATGGTCGCGCCCCACCGCATGGTGGTGGGTCACCGTCCCGCCCAGGCTCACGACGATCTCGTTGGTGGCCTCCTTGATCTCTCGCCAGCGGGCGAGCGAATCGGCGAGCCGGCCGTCAGCCGTGCCCAGCGCCGAGTAGGAGAAGTAGGGCGCGGGGCCGTCGGGATAGATGTGGGTGAAGCGGCAGGAGACGCCCGCCTCGTGACCGCAGATCTCGCCGATCGCCGCCGCCGTCCGGGCGCGCACGCCCTCGTAGAGCGCCTCGAACCGGTCCCAGGTGATCGCTGTCTCGAAGGTGTCGGTGATGACGCCGAGCGCCACCGACAGGTCCCGGTAATAGGGCATGCGGATGAAGGCGTTGCGCCACTGCCCGGCCGCGCCCTGGCGGTGTTCGGCCCCGCCGCCGGCCGGCGCCAGCGAGCGCTCCGCCGCCGCCTTGTCGTACCGGCCGCCATGGTCGGCGACGAGCTCGAGGGCCCGGTTCATCCAGGCGTCCAGCGGGTGGTCCGCCGACTCGAAACCCAGCACGAGCATCGCCGTCGCGCCGTCGCCGACGCCATTGTTGCGCGCCTCCGCGGGGTCGAGCAGTCGGCAGTTCGTGGGATAGAGGCCGGATTGCGAGAGCGCCCGCACCGCCGCGACCGCCGACGCCATGTCGCCGAACGCCACGGCTGCGGAGCCCTGGTGGGTCGGGCGGTCCTGCAGCCGCATCCAGGCCTCGACGATGACGCCAAGGGTCCCCTCCGATCCGATGATCAGCCGGTCGGGGGAAGGGCCGGCGCCGGAGCCCGGCAGCCGCCGCGTCTCCATCACGCCGGCCGGCGTCACCGTGCGGGTCGATTCCACGAAGTCGTCGATGTGGGTGTAGAGCGAGGCGTAGTGGCCGCCGCTGCGGGTGGCGATCCAGCCGCCGAGCGTGGAGTGCTGCAGGCTCTGGGGGAAGTGGCGCAGCGTCAGGCCGTGCGGCCGCAGCTGGTCCTCCAGCTCGGGGCCGAGCGCGCCCGCCTGGATGCGCGCCGCCCGGCTCGTGCGGTCGATCTCCAGCACCTTGTGCAGGTGCTGCAGGTCGAGGGAGACCGTCCCGGCGTAGGAATCGCCGACATCGGGCTCGACCCCGCCCGCGACGCTGGTGCCGCCGCCGAACGGGATCACCGCCAGATTGGCGCCCGCGGCCCAGTCCAGAACGGCGATGACGTCCTCTTCGGTCTTCGGGAAGACCACGAGATCGGGCGGATGGCTCACGTCGCGCATGAACATGCGCACGATGTCGGCGAACGACTTGCCGAGGCTGTGGGTCAGGCGGTCGTAAGGCGTCGCCGATACCATGGCCTGCAGGGCGGACGGGGCCGCGATGCGCGGGGCCGGCAGGTCGAAGTCGCGCTCGACCGGGGCGGAGACTTCGCCGGGCGCGCCGCGGCCGAAGCGCTGCGCAGCGCCCCTTACGCGGGCGTCTTCCTCAGGCGACAGGGTCTCGTCGGCATAACCCCAGCCGTAGAAGCGAAGCGGCCTGCGGCGCGATAGGGTGGCGGACTGAGCCATGAGCAAGGCCCTCGCGTTGGAATCCCGCTGATGATTGCGTCGGCCGGCGGCTGGTCGGCAAGCTCGGACCTGCGCCTGTCAGCCCCGGTGCGCCCTGCGCATGGCCCAGAGATAGAGGGTCGCGACGACCAGCACGTAGGTGAGGAGGGCGAGCGGCGTGGCGGGCGCGAAGTCTTCCGGGACGAGCGCCAGCGGCGCGCCGTTGCCGCTCGCCACGATCAGTCCGGCGTGGGCGACGTTCAGCAGGCTGTCGCCCACGATGTAGCCGCTGACCAGCAGCACGCCGAGCCGCTTGACGGCCTCGGGGTCTGGCCGCTGCTCGGCGGCCCGGTTGTAGAGCCAGCCGGCGAACGCGCCGACGATCACCGGCGTGGTGACGCTGGAGGGCAGGTAGATCGCCAGCGCCGCGCCCAGCGGCGGCAGGCTGTAGCGGCCGCTGCGGCGCAGCAGTTCGTCCACCGCCACCAGGGCCGCGCCCAGCAGGGCCCCGACGCCGATCAGGTCCCAGCGCAGGTTGCCGCCGATCACCCCCGAGGCGATCGTCGAGATCAGCGTCGCCTGCGGCGCCGCCAGCGGATTGGCGCTGATCCCGTGCACCGGCGCGCCGGCGAAGCCATAGGCCCTGTTCAGCAGGTTGAGGATCACCGGGATCACCGCCGAGCCGGCGACGACGCCGATCACCAGCGCCACCTGCTGCCGCCACGGCGTGGCGTCCACCAGTTGGCCGGTCTTCAGGTCCTGCAGGTTGTCGTTGGCGCTGACCGCGGCGGCGAGCAGCACCGAGGTGACCAGCAGCGCGAAGGCGACCAGCGGCCGCGTGTCGCCGCCGTGGACTGCCGGCAGGCCGAGCGCCGCCACGATCAGCGCCGCGCCCAGCACCGACAGGATCCCGAGGCCCGATACGGGCGAGTTGGAGGAGCCGACGAGGCCGGCCATGTAGCCGCAGACCGCGGCCACGGCGAAGCCGGCGATCGCGATGTAGAGCACGGCCGCGATGGTCAGCGGGACCAGCAGCCCGCCGAGCGGTCCTCCGGCCAGGAACACCGCGAGCAGCACCGCGATCGGCGCGAGGCAGGCGAGCGAGACGGCGCCCATGACGCCGATCGGGATGTCCCGCTCGGTGATGGCGAGCTCGCCGCCGCCGCCCGCCCGCCGCTGGCGCTCGGCCGCCAGCGCGCCGGCGATCCCGGTCCACAGCGGGATGGCGAGCTTGGCCAACGTCCAGATCGCCGCCACGCCGATCGCGCCGGCGCCCACGAAGCGCACTTGGTGGCTCCAGACGCCCTGCGCCCAGTCGGCGGCCGATCCCGCAGCCGGCGCGGCCGCGGTCAGGATCGGCACGGCGACCCCCCAGGCGACAACCAGGCCGACCAGCATGGCCGCGCCCACCGCCACGCCGACCAGGTGGCCGGCGCCGATCAGCGCCAGCGACATCTGCGCGCCCAGGCCGGTGGCCCCGCCGTTCGGCGTGCGGACGTACTTGCCGACCTCGCTCGCGAAGATGCGCGTCGCCGTCAGCAGGGCGAAGGCCGCCCCCGCCGCCGCGCCGACGCTGATCGCCAGCAGGCCGAGCTTGCTGTCGGCGGCCGCCTGCGGCGTCTCCTCGCCATGATGCGCGGAGCCCACGATCAGCACCTGGGCCGCGGCGACGCCCTCCGGATAGGGCAGGTCCGACTGCGTGACCAGCGCCCGCCGCAGCGGGATCGTGTACATCACCCCCAGCACGCCCCCGAGGGCGCAGATCAGGAACGTCGTCCAGTAGGGAAAGCCCGTCCAGGCGCCCACCATCACCAGTCCGGGCAGGACGAACACCACCGAGGCCATCGCGCCGGCGGCCGAGGCCACCGTCTGGACGATGTTGTTTTCGACGATGGTGGAGTTCCGGAACGCCCTGAGCAGGGCCATGGAGATCACCGCCGCCGGGATCGAGGTCGCGAAGGTCAGCGCCACCTTGAGGCCCAGGAAGACGTTGGCCGCGGTGAACAGGAAGGTGATCACGACGCCGAGGGCCACCCCCCGAACCGTCAGCTCCACGCGCGGATGTGTTTCCGCCGCCGTTTCCACCGCCGCCATGCGAACCCCTCCCAAGCCCGAGTCCACCCGTTAGAGCGGGAAGCGGGGCCGGGCTCAAGCCGTCCGGGCCGCACCCGATCAAGGGAGAGCGGCCCAGCCGGTCGCTACCGTTGGTCCGCAGACGAGGACGTCTGCAACTGCAGCGCGCGCTAACAGGTCGGAAACCATGAGTCGGCTATCCCTCCACATGGGGACGGGGGGCGCGCGTGAAGACGCTGACCGTGAATTCGCGCAAGGGCGGCGCGGGCAAGACGACCGTTTCGGTGAGCCTGGCCATGGCGGCGCGGCAGGCCGGCCTGAAGGTCGTGCTCGCGGACATGGATCCCCTGCGCTCCTCCTCCGAGATCCTGCGGTCGCGCGAGGAGGCCGCCTCGATGCTGATCGAGGCCAACGCCGGCAAGCTGTGGGTGCTGCAGGAGGGCTGCCGGCGCAACGGCTGCGACCTCCTGATCATCGACACTCCGACGCAGCCGGAGTCCGATATCGTCCAGTGCATCAACCACTCGGACCTGATCCTCGCGGTCGCCCGCCCGACGTTCCTGGACCTCGCCGCCGTCAAGGAAACGATCGCCCTGGTGCAGCGCACCGGCGCGCCGGGGCTGGTGGTGCTGAACCAGTGCCCGCCGATGCGCAGCGGCGAGGAGAATCCCGTCGTCGTCGAGGCGATCGAACGCCTGAGGTTCGGCCAGTTGCCGGTCGCGAAATCGGTCCTGCGCAGCCGCATCGCCTATCAGCACGCGTTTGCGAGCAACTGCGGGGTGACCGAGTGGGACGCCGGCAGCGACGCTGCGAGCGACGTGCTGCGGCTGCTGGCCGAGATCAGCCGCCACATGCTGCTGCCGCGCCCCCACAGGATCGGCCGGGTCGCGAGCGTAGCCCGCAAGGGCAAGCGTCGCCATGGGACCTCGGCCGTGAAGGCCATGCAGTCCGCCTTGAAGCGGCTGGTCTCCTAGTAGGCGACCGCGGGATTGGCGAACAGGCGCTCGATCGCCGGCTCCAGGGCTGCGCCGGACGACACCCGCGCCTCCGCCATCATGCCCGCCTCGCCGAAGCCGCGCAGCGAGATGTGCGGCCGGATCGCCAGCGCGTGGGCGGTCTCCTCCGACGGTGAGTGGCCGCCGATGGAGATCGCCCGCGGTTGCGGACTTCAATCGCCTCCGCCGATGCGAGGTCCGGAAGCCGCCGCCCGCGCCCGCCTCAGGCCCCGACCAGCTCCATCCGCGGCGGCGGCGGGGCGGTGGCCGCCTCCTCGAGCAGCCAGTCGCGGAAGGCGGCGAGCGCCTTGCGCTTGGCGGAGGTCTCCGGCAGCACCAGGTGGAAGCGGATCGGGGTGGGCACGAAGCCGAACGGCGCCGCCAGCCGGCCCGCTGCGACCTCGGCCGCGACGTAGATCCACGGCGAGATGCCGACGCCCAGGCCCGCGGCGGCAGCGGCCAGCGTGTAGAAGATGTGCTCGTACTCGCGGTGCTCCGCGGCCTCGGGCAGCAGCACGTGGGCCTGGCCCGCCCACTCGGCCCAGGCCTGCGGGTGCGAGCGGGTGTGCAGGCGGGGCAGGGCGCCGAGCTCGGCGAGGGTCACGCCGGCGGCCGCCAGCGCCGGCGACAGCACCGGGCCGTGGAAGTTGTCGAGGAACGGGATCGCCACGCCGCCCTCGATCGAGGCGCTCTCGCCCAGCCGGATCGCGGCGTCGAAGGGCTCGCGGGCGAAGTCCACCGGGCCGTAGGCTTCGGTGACGCGAACCTCGAGCTCCGGGTGGCGCGCATGGAAGGCCGGGAGGCGCGGGATCAGCCAGCGCATGGCCAGGGTGCCGACGCAGGAGATGTGGATCTCGCGGTCGGCCTCGCCGCGCAGCTCCAGGAAGCTGCGCTCGATCTCGTCGAACGTCGCGCCGAGCGATTGGGCGAGCCGCTGGCCGGGGTCGGTGAGCTGCAGGTTGTTGCGCGGCCCCTGGGTCAGCTTGACGCCCACCAGCTGCTCCAGGCTGCGGACCTGCCGGCTGACCGCGCCGTGCGTCACGCAGAGCTCGTCGGCGGCGAGGCTCATCTTCCCGTGCCGGGCGAAGGCCTCGAACGCGCGCAGCGCGGTCAGCGGCAGGTGGCGGCGCCTGGGCATGTGATCTCAGCTCACAAGCAATCGGGGGCTTATAGCCCGGTTCCGGCGCAATGACCTCATTGGCGCGCCGCCATGTAGAGGTGCGTTTCGTAGCCGATCTCCAGCGCGCCGCCCTGCTCGGCGACGATGGCGCCGAGCCCTGCGATCAGCGGCGAGCGCCGCGGCTCGGGGATGAGCTGGATATCCGAGCGGCTCGCCAGGAACTGCCGGAAGCTCTCGGGGGTGTGGCGCCAGGTCCAGGGATGGACGCTGTGGCGCGGGCGCTGGAACAGGCCGGAGCCGCCGATCAGGCCGGGCAGCGGGCCGCCCGGCAGGTACCAGGTCTCGGGCGGCGCCGCCCAGAGCCCGGGCGCATAGCGCATGCAGAGGGGCTGCGCGGCCGCCTGGAACTCGGCCGGAAAGCGCACCGGGACATGGCCGAAGATCGCCAGCCAGCCGCCGTCGGCGAGCGCTGCGGCCGCGCGCGGGAAGGCTTGCGCCGGCGGCGTCCAGTGCCAGGCCTGGGCCGCGGCGACCAGCCGGAACGCGCGTGCGGGCGGCGCCCACCCTTCGAACCGGGCGGTCACGAACCTGACCTTGGCCTCGGGCCCGAGCCGCCGCCCGGCGGCGGCGATCAGCGCCGGACCGGGATCCAGCGCGGTGACCTGGTAGCCGCGGGCGAGGAGGCTCGCCGTGGCCTGGCCGCTGCCGCAGCCGACCTCCAGGATGCGATCGTCGGGGAGCAGGCCGGCGACGACGGCGATCTCGTCAAACAGCGGCTCGGGATAGCCAGGACGGATCGCGTCGTAGACCTCGGCGACGGTGTCGAAGGCGTCGCGCAGCTGCATCTGCGCCTCCTGCTCACGTTGCGGTGCAGCATCGTGGCGGCAAGCTCACAGAGCAAACGACATCTCCGCGCCCCGTCCGTGATCTGGGCTCACAGATGGCCGAATGGCCAGCGGAGATGCGGCGGCGCCTCGACGGCCTCGCGCGGCAGGCCGTGCAGGGCGGCGACGTACTCGCGGACGCCCAACCACCACAGCGCGCGCAGCTGACGGAGCAGGGCGGGCAAGCCTGGCCGCGAGGCCGGGCGGGCGGAGGGGAGGGCGGCGGGCGCGAAGAGAAGCAGGGTCATGGGGAGGGCTCCTTCGAAGCGTCGCCATGATCGGCGCCGCTGCGGCTGCGAACAAACGACATCTCGGCGGGCCGCCGTGCGGCCGGCTCACAGAGACCGCAGCTAGAACCGCTTCTCCCACTCCGCCTCGAACCGAAGCTGGCCGTCGGTCGCGCGCCGCGTGGCCCCCACGGGGAACAGAAACGCGGCTTCCAGCTCGATCTCCCCGGCTGTGCGGGAAGGCCGGAATTCCCAGCGCGCCATGGGGCCGACGAAATGGCCAGGCCCCTCGTCGAAGCTGCGCGTCGAGGCGAGGTCGCCGAACGCCTGCACCCCCAACCTCAGCTTATCGCGCACCGGCAAGGTGGTCTCGGCGGCGTAGCCGAACTGCGTCGCGCCTTCGCCTGGCTTGTTGGTCAGCGGCTGGAAGGCGATCAGGTTGAGGCGGGTCTCCACCGGGCCGATCTGACGGGCGAGCAGGATCTTGCCTTCGAGCACGCCGGATTCGGCGTGGATGCGCTGCTCGTATTCCAGGTAGCCGCCGACATCGATGCCGAGCTTGGGGACCTGGCCGAGATAGGCGACCGCCTCCAGGCCCACGGCGTCCAGCCTTCGCCGCTCGCCGGGCGCATCCTCGATCTCGCCGACGAGGGCGAGGCTCAGGCGATCGTTGAGGCCCTGCTCGAACTCGATCACGGCGCCAGAGGCGCCGGTCTCGGGCCCGCCGGTCAGTCGGCCTCCGCGAACTTCGACTTCGG
Source organism: Phenylobacterium sp. (assembly GCF_025934275.1). GTDB lineage: Bacteria > Pseudomonadota > Alphaproteobacteria > Caulobacterales > Caulobacteraceae > Phenylobacterium. The sequence goes on along the minus strand of NZ_JAICYI010000070.1, from coordinate 8,722 downwards.
TGATCCCGGACTTCACGTAGGGGCTGTAGACCGCATTGCCGAGACCTGGCGGATCCGCCGCCGCCGCGGCCGCCCAACCCAAGCCGATCGCCAGGGCCGTCGCCGCGAGACCTGTCCGGAATTGCATCGCCCGCTCCTGGTATTAAGAAGCATTCGCATATATAGTTGCGAACGATTGTCAATTGCAGGATAAAGGGGGAACGTCGAACCTGGAGCCCGCCAATGCTGCTGCGCCTGACCTTCGCCGCCCTCGCCGCCACACTGCTTGCGGGCTTCGCCGCCGCGCAGCCGTCGGCAGGCGTCACCGTCGCGCTCACACTGAAGGATCACCGCTTCGCGCCGCAGAAGCTGACCGTTCCCGCCGGCCGGCCGATCCGCATCGAGCTCGTGAACCAGGATCCTGCCACCGAGGAGTTCGACAGCGACGACCTGCACGTGGAGAAAGACGTCACGCCGCACGGCCGGACGAGCTTCACCGTGGGACCGCTGAAGCCGGGAACCTACGCCTTCATGGGCGAACTTCACGCCGACACCGCCTCGGGCGAGATCGTCGCGGTCGGGCCGTAGCCCCCGGCCCTGTTGATCGGGCTCAATGCCGCCCGATCTCCGCTCGGGCGTTATCGGGGCGGCATGAGCGACGTACAGATCATTGTCCGCCTGTTCGCCGCCGTCGTGGCGACCTCGCTGCTCGGACTCGAACGGTCGCGGCGCTATCAGTTCATCGGCGCCCGCACCTTCGGCCTCATCGGCATCGGTGGCGCGGTCGCGGCGATCATGGCGATGCGCCTGGGGCTCGCGGATTCGGCCGCCGTGAGCCGGGTCCTGCAGGGCATGCTGGCTGGCATCGGTTTCCTCGGCGCCGGCGTCATCGTCCACCCCGGCGCGCGGCTGAGGACCGTCGGGGTGACCACCGCCGCGGCCATCTGGGTCGCTGCGGTCCTCGGTTTCGCCGCCGGCCTCGGCGAGTGGGCCCTGATCCTGGGCGGCGTGATCTTCGCCCTGCTCCTGTTGATGATCCCCGAACCGCTCGCCTCGCGCGAGGAGCGCGAGCGCGCCCGTCGCGAGGCCAAGTCCGGCTAGGCCTTGCCGGGCAGTTCGCCCCGCCTGTACAACCGCCCGGCCAGAAGGAGGCCGACCATGCGTCACGTGACGGATGCCCTTTTCGTCCCGCACGCCAACGCAACCCTGGTCGACCATGCCCACCTTCGTCACCCTCGACGGCCTCGCTCTCAGGACGCCTGACGGCCGTCGGCTCTTCGAAAACCTCACCCTGAGCCTCGGCGCCGAGCGCACCGGGCTCGTCGGCCGCAACGGGATCGGCAAGACCAGCCTCTTGCGCGCCATCGCCGGGGAGCTCGCTCCGGCCGCAGGCTCGGTCACCCGCCGCGGGACCTTCGGCCTGCTCCGTCAGATCGTGGCCCCGCCGGCCGCTGCGACCATCGCCGAGGTCACGGGCCTCGCCGAGCCGTTGGACCGGCTTCGCCGCATCGCCGCCGGCGAGGCGACGCCGGACGACGTTGCGGAGGCCGACTGGACGCTGGAGGCCCGGCTCTCGGCGGCGCTCGCCGAGCTTGGCCTGGGCGGCCTCGATCTTCAGCGGCCGGCGGCGAGCCTGTCGGGCGGCCAGCTCACCCGCGCCGCGCTCGCCGCCCAGATCGCCAGCGCCCCCGACCTGCTGCTGCTCGACGAACCGACCAACAACCTGGACGCCGAGGGCCGGTGGCTGGTCGCCGAGACGCTCGGCGGTTGGCGCGGCGGGGCGCTGGTGGTCAGCCACGACCGGGCTCTCCTGCGGCGTATGGACCGGATCCTCGAGCTCACCAGCCTGGGCGCCCGCGTCTACGGCGGCGGCTACGAACTCTACGCCGAACGGCGGGCCGCCGAGGACGCCGCCGCCGCCCGTGAGCTCGCCGACGCGCGCGCCGCCCTGGGCCGCGTCCGGCGCGAGACCCAGCTGGCGGCCGAACGCAAGGCGCGCCGCGACGCCGCCGGGCGCCGGGCCCGCGCCAAGGGCGATGCGCCGAAGATGTTGCTCGACGCCCAGGCCGAGCGCGCCGAGGCGACCGGCGGCCGCCAGACCCGGCTTGCCGACCGGCTGAAGGCCGAGGCCGGCGAGCGGCTCGCCGAGGCCGAGGCGAAGGTCGAGCGGGTGCGCCGCCTGGCTTTCGAGCTGCCGCCGTCCGGCCTGCCTGCCGGGCGCACCGTGCTCGTCTTCGAGCAGGCGGGATTCGCTTACGGCGATGGACGGCCGGTGCTGTCGGATATCTCGCTGCGGATGGTGGGGCCCGAGCGGGTCGCGGTCTCGGGGCCGAACGGCGCCGGAAAGACGACCCTGATCCGGCTCGCCGCCGGCGAGCTCGCGCCGAGCGCGGGTCAGGTGCGGCTCGCGGTCCCGGCGGCGCTGATCGATCAGCAGACGGCGATGCTGCGGCCGGAGGAACCGCTGCTTGCGGCCTACCGCCGGTTCAATCCCGAGGCCACGACCAACGCCGCGCACGCGGCGCTCGCGCGCTTCCTGTTCCGCAACCGTGACGCCGACAAGCCGGTCGGCTCGCTCAGCGGCGGCGAGCGGCTGCGCGGCGCGCTCGCCTGCGTGCTGTGCGGCCAGGCGCCGCCGCAGCTGCTGATCGTCGACGAGCCCACCAACCACCTCGACCTCGACAGCCTGACGGCGATCGAGGCGGCGCTCATCGCCTTCGACGGCGCGCTCATGGCGGTGAGCCACGACCGCGACTTCCTGGCCGCGATCGGCGTCGAGCGGGAGATCGCGCTGCCGGCTAGGTCGCCAAGCTCCGGCCCTCGCTGAGCACCCGGAAGACGGCGTTGGCGCGTGCGCAGGGTTGGCCATCGGCGGTGACGAACGCCTGCGCGAAGCACAGCGTCTTCCCCGGCCTGACGAACACCGTGTCGAACTCCAGCCACTGGCCCTTCAGCGCCACGCCCAGGAAGTCGACCGTGAGGTTGACCGTGACCAGCCCGCCGCCGGTCCCGAGCTTCCGCGCACAGCTGAGGCCCATGGCGTTGTCGGCCAGCGCCGTGATCAGTCCGCCGTGCACGAAGCCGCGGCTGTTGGTATGGGCCGCGCTCGCCCGCAGTCCCAGCATCACCGTGTCGCCGGCCTTGCGGGCGTAGAGCGGCTCCCACGGATCGGTGAGCGGGCTCTTCCGGTCGTGCGGAACGAACCCCGAGGGCGGGGGCAGGGTCTGCATGTCCATGGCGTCCCCCTCAGGCGGCCAGCCGCGCCAGGCTCTCGAGCGTTCCGGCGCAGGCGCGCGCCGCTTCCGCACCCTTCAGCCGGAAATGCTCGTGGAAGAACCGCTGGTGGACCTCGTGGTCGTGGAAGTGGTGCGGCGTCAGCACGACCGAGAAGATCGGCGTCTCGGTGGCGAGTTGCACCTGCATCAGCGCGCCGACCACCGTCGAGGCCACGAAGTCGTGCCGGTAGATGCCGCCGTCGACCACCAGGGCGCAGGCCACGAGGGCGGCGTAGCGGCCGGTCCTCGCCAGCGCCTGGCAGTGCAGCGGGATCTCGAAGGCGCCGGGCGTCTCGAAGCGTTCGACGGCCGGACCTGGCGCGCCCAGCCGCTCGATCTCATCGACGAAGCCCGCGTGCGCCTCGCGGACGATCTCCGCGTGCCACAGGGAGTGGACGAAACCGATGCGCGCGGCGCGGAAGGCGCCGTTGGCGGTGGGGAATTCATGCGTCGGCTTGGGGGTCGGTTGGGTCATGGTCGTCTTCCCGGATCGGGTTGAGCCACGACTCAGGGAGACGCTTCCTCCGCTGCCGGACGGAGTCCGGCTGGGGATCGGCGGTTCTCATAACCGGACTCTGACCGTCGGCCCCGGGTTCGCACCGGGTCTGCTCGTCCCCTGCGCACCCCGGACTTGATCCGGGGGACGCAGGGCGCCCGCGGGCTCATCCCTGCTGCAGCAAGGCATCACCGCCGGTGGGGAATTCCACCCCGCCCTGAGAACGTAGGCCGCGGGAACAGCCCCACGGCGAGGCCGATCCTACGCTCGCTCCGCGGGTCAAACAACTGTTTGAACAGGCAGGATCTTGCGCGCGGCTCACGCCCGCTTGTTGAGCGTGATCGCCTTGGCCGCGGCGCTGTTGCGCTTGGCGGCGGGTTCGCCCTCCGGCCCGTAAGCCGCGGCGTCGCCCTTCTCGCGCTGGGCGGCGACCTCCTCGGCGATGGCGCGGACCAACCCCTCGGTGACGAACCTGGCGGCGGCGAGCGCGCGGGCCTGCCGGGCGAGCACTGCGTCGAACGCCTCGGTGGCGCGCACCAGCCGGGTGCGATCCGCAAACGGCGCGCCGGCGATTAGCCCCGGGTCCGCGCGCACCCGGGCGCTCTCGTGCCGGTAGAGGTTGGCGAGCTTCGCGGTCTCGTCGACAAGGGCGGCGGCGGCCTGCGGATGGTGCTGCTCGAACGCCTGCGCCTGGCCGGCGATCAGTTCGGTCAATCGTTCGGTGAGCACGACGAGCTGCGCCACGCGGTCCGCGGCGTCCTGCGCGGCGATCGCCATCACGTCAATCCCTGCATCTTGAGCATCTCGCGCGACACCGCGTCGGCGACGCCGATGCCGCCCGCCTTGGTGATCTGCTTGGCCATGGCGTCGGTGAGGAACGACTTGAACATCGCCTCGCCCGGACCGCCGCCGAACAGGCCGGCGCCGTCGCCCACCCCCTGCCACATCTGCTGCAGCATGACGCCCAGGAACTGGGCCTCGAAGTCGCGGGCGGTCGCCTGGATTTTGCCGCGCTTGGCAAGCTCCGCCGCGCTCGGCTGCGGCGCGGGCGCGAGCAGAGTCGGGGGCGCGACGGCGAGCGTCGGGTCGGCCATCACATCACCTCGATTTCGGCCTGCAGCGCGCCGGCGGCCTTGATGGTCTGCAGGATGGAGATCATGTCGCGCGGCGTGACGCCGAGCGCGTTCAGCCCGGCGACCAGCGTCGCCAGGGAGGCGCCAGACTTCACCGTCAGGAACCGCTTGCCGCGCTCCTCGTCGACCGAGACGTCCGACTGGGGCGTCACCGTCGTCTGGCCCTTGGAGAAGGGAAGCGGCTGGCTCACCGCCGGCTGCTCGTGCACCGTGATCGTCAGGTTGCCCTGCTGGATCGCCACGGTGGAGATGCGCACGTTCTCGCCCATCACGATCACGCCGGCCACCTCGTCGATGACCACCTTCGCCGGGGCGTCGGGTTCGACGCTCAGGTTCTCCACCTGCGAGACGTAGCTCATCATGTCCTCGCCAGCCGGCGGGCGGATGGCGACGATCGTCGGGTTCTCCGAGACCGCGCTGCCGGGGTAGCGGGCGTTGACCACCTCGGCGATGCGCCGCGAGGTGGTGAAGTCGGGATTGCGCAGCGTCAGCCGCAGGGTGGTCATGCTGGCCAGCTGGAAGCCGATCTCTTTCTCCACGATGGCGCCGGCGGCGATCCTTCCGGCGGTGGGCACGCCTTTGGAGATCGACGAGCCGGACGCGCCCTGCGCCGAGACCGAGCCGGTCTGCACCGTGCCCTGGGCCACCGCGTAGGTCTGGCCGTCGGCGCCCAGCAGCGGGGTCACCAGCAGCGTCCCGCCCAGCAGGCTCTTGGCGTCGCCCAGCGCGGAGACCGTGACGTCGATCGGCGAGCCCGAGGCGGCGAACGGCGGGAGCCTGGCGGTCACCATCACCGCGGCCACGTTCTTGGTGTTGAGGTTGGCGGCCCGGGTGTTGACGCCCAGCCGTTCCAGCATGGCCTCCAGGCTCTGCTGGGTCATCGGCGCATTGCGCAGCGCATCGCCCGTGCCGTTCAGGCCGACGACGATGCCGTAGCCGACCAGCATGTTCTCGCGCACGCCCTCGAAGTCGACGATGTCCTTGATCCGCGACCTGGCGAGCGCCGGCCCGGCGCAGGCCATGGCGGCGATGAGGCCGACGGCGAGGAGATGGAGGAGTTTACGCATGGCGCCTGGACGAAGCTGCTTCGCACCTCGCCATGCGACGGGCGTGCCAGAGCCGCGCGCGCGAAAAGCCGTTTGGATTCAGGCGCTGCAGCGCCCGCCAGGCGCGCCGTGTCCGCCGCCTCGGCAGAAATTGCCCGGCATTAACCATACCGCAAGGGGCGCGGCGGAAAGCTCCTGTTCAGGGTGAGCAGGATAGCCTCCGGCCATGCGGGTCAGCGAAACAGGCGGAGTGGGGCAGGCGGGCGCGCCCAAGGCTGGCCGCGCAGCCGGCGGCGAAGGCTTCCAGCTTCCCTCGGTCTCGCAAGCCGATGCGCCGGCGCAGGGCGCGGCGGCGGCCCGGGCGGGCGCGCTCGTGGGCGTCGACGCGCTGATCGCGCTGCAGGACGTGGGCGGGCCTCTGGAGCGGCGCCGCCGCTCGGTCCGCCGCGCCGGCCGCCTCCTGGATGTTCTCGATGAGTTGAAACTGGCCCTGCTTGCGGGCGAGCTCAGCGGCCACGATCTGCAGCGCCTGCAACGGGCGATGCGCGAGCAGCGTGAGACCACCGACGATCCGAGGCTGGAGAGCCTCCTCGACGAGATCGAAACGCGCGCCCAGGTGGAGCTTGCGAAGCTCGAGATCGCTCGTGCGGCCTAATCGCACGGGGATGACGCAGCGTGATTTGCGACCAGCGTTCTCTTTGTTATAAGCGCCCCGCGTGTCGCTCGGGGAGTTCAGGGGGCTCGAGGCATCCATGAAGACAGCCGCAGTTCTGGCTGAAAGGTCTGAATACCGTCCGACCGAGGACGAGGAGTTCATGAACGATCGGCAGCTTGAGTATTTCAGGCAGAAGCTTTTAGACTGGAAAGAGGAAATCTTACGGGAATCTCGCGAGACCCTCACGCATCTCCAAAGCGAAACTGAGAACCACCCTGACCTCGCGGACCGGGCCTCGTCGGAGACCGACCGGGCTCTGGAGCTTCGGACCCGCGACCGCCAGCGCAAGCTGATCTCCAAGATCGACGATGCTCTGCGGCGAATCGAAGACGGCACCTACGGCTACTGCGAGGAGACCGGCGAGCCGATCGGCGTCGCCCGTCTCGAGGCCCGGCCCATCGCCACCCTGAGCCTGGAAGCCCAGGAGCGCCACGAACGCCGCGAACGCGTGCACCGCGACGACTGACGGGCGGACCTAGGCCTTCCCGGCCACCGCGCGGCCGGCGCCGGCGGGCGCCTCTTCCCGCAGCGCCGGGAGGATGTCCGCCACGCGCTCCACCGCGCGCCAGCAATCCATGAACTCGGGCGGGGTGAGCTTCTCGTCGACGGTCATCTGGAACAGCTCGAACAGCGGCCGCCAGAAGCCCCGCGGATTGTAGAACACCACCGGCTTGGCGTGCAGCTCGAGCCGCCGCCAGGAGAGCAACTCGACCACCTCCTCCAGGGTGCCGATCCCGCCCGGCAGGATCACGAAGCCGTCGGAGCGCTCGAACATCATCATCTTGCGCTGGTGCATGCTGGAGACGATCACGTGCTCCACCGTCTCCAGGGCCCGCTCGCGGCCGACCAGGAAGTCCGGGATGATCCCCAGCACCCGCCCGCCCGCGTCCTGGGCCGCGCGCGCGCAGGCGCCCATCAGCCCCACGCCGCCGCCGCCGTAGACCAGTCGCAGATCGGCGCGCGCCAGCGTCCGGCCAAGCTCGGCCGCAGCCTCCAGGAACGCCGGGTCGGCGGCCTCGGCCGAGCCGCAGAAGATGCAGACGCTGTCCAGGCGCGGATCACGCCGCATGCGATCATTTCTCCCGGAGGGCCCGGCGCGTTTGCAGGCGCGCGCCCGGGCCCGATGAGCTAAGGCCGAGGTTAAGGAGATTCAAGGCGATCGTGTTCCCGAAAAGCGTCCCTATCCTGGCCCTGGTTGCGGCCGCCGTCGTTGCCGGCTGCGGGCGCCGGCCGCCGCCGTCGGCCGCGGCGCCGCCGGCCGCCGCGACCAAGGCCGATTACACCGGTTCGCCCGAGGTTCAGAAGGTGCGGCTCGCCAACGGGGCGCCGACTCTCGAGGGCTCCGCCGCGCCGCAGGCCGTGGTGCGGCTGGCGATGCCCGCCGGGACCGCCTTCACCACCCGCGCCGACGCCTCGGGCCGCTGGCGGCTCGCGCTGCCGGCCGCGCCAGAGCCGCGCATCTTCGGCCTGTCGCAGCGCACCGGCGGCCGCCTGGTGCAGGCCCAGGGTTATGTGCTGGTCGGCCCGCGGGGCAAGGCGGCGCTGCTCCGCGCCGGGGCCGGGGCGCGGCGGCTCGATCCGGCGGCGGGTCCCCGGCTGGGCGCGGTGGACTTCGACCGCGACGGCGCGGCGATCGTCTCCGGCGCCGCCCCCGCCCGGGCCTGGATCTCCCTGCGGCTCGACGGCCGCCAGGCGGCGGAAGCCCGCGCCGATGCGGGCGGCCATTTCGACGTGGCGCTGACCCGCCTTGCGCCCGGGGCGCACGCGCTGGAGGTGCTGGGCGACGGCTTCACGAGCGCCGCCCGGGTCGACATCACCCCGCCCGCGCCCCTTGTCGCGGGGCCGCTGCATAGCCAGTTCACCAAAGGCGGCTTGCGGGCCGACTGGCTGACGCCAGGGGGCGGGGAGCAGTCCACCGTACTCCTGGACTGACGAAGGAACGAGGGTTGGCTCACGTCCATGCCGCCGGGATGCGCTTCCGTGGCCAAGGCGCCGTCGCGCCGGCCGGCGGGAAATTCAGCGTCTGGGGCTCGGTGGGCGGGCTCGCTCGCCGCGTGCTGCGCGCCGGCGCGGCGCGG
>NZ_JAICYI010000080.1 GCF_025934275.1 Phenylobacterium sp. | reverse complement strand
GCGCACCTGGGCCGAACGGAGGAGCCGATGACCTACGCGCCCGCCGACCGCATCATCCATGACGCCGACAGCCACATCATGGAGCTGCCGGATTTCCTCAAGCGCTACGCCGATCCGGCGCTGCGCGAGGAGATCCCGGAGGTGAGCTACGCGGCCTCCATCGTCACCGACGAGGAGGTGGCGGTGATCATGGCGCAGGGCGGGCGGCACAGCCCGGAGCATGTCGCCGCGCAAATCGCGCTCGGCGACCGGCTGATCGAGTCCTCGAAGGAAATCCAGGCGCTCGGCGCATTCGACAGCGCCGACCGCTCCACGGCGCTGGATCTGCTCGGGTTCCGCAAGCAGCTGGTGTTCGCCACCCACAGCGTCGCTCTGCCCTTCTCGGCAAGCTCGAAGGTCGAGCCGCGGCTGCGCTACGGCGCGGCCCGGGCGCACAACCGCCATATGGCCGCGTTCTGCCGCGACGATGCGCGGCTGATCGGCGTGGCCGTCGTGCCGCTGGACGATCCCGACCTCGCCATGGCGGAGCTCGACTTCGCGCTGGACGCGGGTCTGGGCGCGGCCTGGCTGCCGCACCGGCCCTGCGGCGACCGCTCCCCGGGCCACGTCGATCTCGACCCGTTCTGGGCCCGCCTGGCCGAGAGCCGGACTCCGTTCGTGCTGCACGTCGGCGGCGCGCCGCTGCAGGTCGCCCGCGCCTGGATGAACAATGGCCGCGCGCCGACCAAGGACTGGCTCGGCGGCGGCGAGAACCTGCGCACCAAGGACATCGCCCTGCTGCACGAAGGTCCCGAAGCCTTCATCACCATGCTGGTGCTCGACGGCGTGCTGGAGCGCCATCCGGGGCTGCGCGGCGCCAGCGTCGAGCTCGGCGCGGGTTGGGTTCCCGAACTCCTGCGGCGGCTGGACTGGGTGGTGAAGCACTGGAGCCGCAGCGATGCGAACCTGCAGGCCCTGCGCCGCAAGCCCTCGGAACAGATCACCGAGCAGCTGGCCTTCACGCCGTTCGTCTTCGAGGACGTCGGTAACCTGATCGACCAGTCGAATCCGGAGCTTTACCTGTTCTCCAGCGACTATCCGCACATCGAAGGCGGCCGGAATCCGATCGGCCGGTTCGAGGCGGCGCTGGGCGAGCGCGGCGGCCCGGTGCGAGACAAGTTCTATTGCGAGAACTTCCTGCGCATCTTCCCGAGCGTGGCGGCCGACGCGGGGCGCGGCAGGCCCGCCAAAGCCCGGATCGAGGATCTGGCAGACTCGCCTTCGCCGTAGACGCGACCGGCGGGAGCCGCCGGGCCGCCCCGATTTGTCGCGCCGGCCAGGGCCATGGCCGACCTTGGGGCGCGGCCAGCCGCATGCTAGCCCTACGCCGCCCCGCCGCCCGGGGCGTTCGAAGCGAGGGGACCCGCGCGCCGATGTATGTTGGCAAGGAGATGTACGAGGAGATCACCGACCGCGATCTGGCGCGGCAGATCTTCGCCAGCACCATTCTGCGCGTCGAGATGGAGACCCACTCCTACTGCAACCGGCGCTGCTCCTACTGCCCCAACGTTGTGGGCGACCGCCTGGGCGCGAACCTGCCGATGCCGCAGGAGATCTGGGAGAAGATCATCGGCGGGCTGGAGGAGATCGATTACGCCAAGTACCTGATCCTCAACTACTACAACGAGCCGCTCGCCGACCGCAGCATCCTGGAGCGCATCCGCGAGGCGCGGGCCCGCGTGCCCAGGGCGCGGATCATGATCTACACCAACGGCGACTACCTCGAGCCCGGCTACGTCGAGGAGCTGGCCGAGGCCGGCCTCGACTACATGCACGTCTCGATCCACCTGAAGCGCGGCGACCGCTACTCCGACATCTATGTGGCCAACCGCCTGACCGAGATCTCGGTGCGGATGGGCATCGCCGCCAAGATCGTCACGCTGAAGTCGAACGACTACATGGTCGCCAAGGCCCCGCACCGCTCCATGGAGATCGAGGTCCGCGGCATCAACTTCTACAAGCACGGCACCGACCGCGGCGGCCTGATCGACGACATTCACACGGCGGCCAAGCGCACGGCGGCCTGCTTCTTCCCGTTCGCGCACTTCGTGGTGAGCTATAACGGCCTGGTGGCTCCCTGCTGCCACATCCGCAGCGACCGGCCGGAGCACGCGGACTACATCTACGGCGACCTGCGCGGCTACGAGAGCATCTTCCACGCCTTCTGCAGCGCGCCGGCGGCGGCCTGGCGGCGCGAGATGGCCAGCAGTTTCGAGAAACGCGCGCCCTGCGACACCTGCTCGGCGGGCCAGCTCACGAAGCCCGCGGACGCCAAGGTGATGGAGGAGAATTATCAGATGTTCGTCGCGCCGCGTCAGGCGGCGCCGGCGGCCGAGTGAATGCGGCCGCTTAGCTCTCCGGCGGCTGAATCCCCGGTCAGCCGCGCGCCAGCCACTCGCGGGCCTGGCGCTGCGCCTCGGCGATGTCCTCGCTGGCCATCTCCTCCGAGAGTTCCTTGCGATAGACCTTCGCCTCCACCGAGCCGCGCATGGCGGCCAGGTTGAACAGCATGTGCGCCGAGACGTAGTCGAGCGGCGCGCCGCCCTGTCCGGTGGAATAGAGCAGGCCCAGGCGGAACAGCTCGTCGCCCGACGCGTCCGCGTTGGGGAGCGGCAGGCCCTGGCTTGCGACTTCCATGCTTGTCAGCATGAGCTTCGTCCCTGTTACGCCCGGCCGGATCGCCTGTGTTCAGGTCCTCCTCCGGGCCTTGTCGTAACCAGAAAACGCCACTCTCGCTGAACACATGGTTAAGCCGGCCGTTGTCTTGCGGTCATCTTCGGAGGGGTAGGAGATGCCGACCACGAAGGGAGCAACCATGAAGGCTTCGCTGATCGCCGCCGCCGCGCTGTGCCTCGCCGCCGCGGCCGCGGCCCTCGCCGATCCGCCGCCCTGGGCAGGCGGCGGCCACGGCAATCCGCACGGCGAGCCGCCGGGCCTGGCCAAGAAGCCCTACGGGCTTCCCCCGGGCCAGGCGAAGAAGTTGTGGCGAAGGGGCGAGCGTCTGCCGCTCAGCTACGTCACCGGCCCGAGCTATGTCATCGTCGAGCCGAGGCGCTATCACCTTGCGCCTGCGCCCTACGGCTACCGCTGGGTGCGCGTCGAGGATCATTATTACCTCGCCGAGACGCGCACCGGCCTGATCGCCCGCGTGGTGGAGGCGCTGCTCAGATAGCGGCGTTCAGGCCCAGTTCAGGCGACCTCGTCGATGTTTGGCCTCGACCGAGGACAGCATTTTGAGACAAATCGGCCACATGAGACGCTTGATGCTGATCGCGGCCGCGGTCTTGCTTGCGCTCGGCCCTGTGGCCGCAGGCGCGGCGATGGCGCGCGATCACGGCGGCGAGGAGCGCGGCCACGGCGGCTACGAGCGCGGCCACGAGGGCCGCGGCGCGCCCCAGGGGCCGCCCGGCTGGTCGCGGCGTGACGGGGAACGGGGCCAGCCGCCCGGCTGGGCGCGCGGCGAGGGCCGCAGCGGAGGCTGGGCGCGCGCGCCGGCCCCGTCTCCCTACGGCTACGGCCCCCCGTCGGGAGCCTATGGCCCGCCCAGGCCCTACGGCGTGCGGCGCGGCGGCTACCTGCCGCCGGAGGTGCGCGGCGGCGTGGTCGGCGACTACGGACGCTATCGCCTGCGGCCGCCGCCGCGGGGCTACACGTGGGTGCGGGTCGGCAACGCCTTCCTGCTGGTCGACGAGGCGACCGGCCAGATCTTCGACGTGATCGAGGACTGAGCTTCCGCTCCTCCCCGCCGAGGGCAGGCGGCTACGCGACCCCCAACTTCGCCTTCAACAGCTGGTTGACGGCGGCCGGATTCGCCTTGCCGCCGGTCTCGCGCATGACCTGGCCCACGAACCAGCCGATCGCCTGCGGCTTGGCCTTGACCGCCTCGGCCTGACCCGGATTGCCGGCGATGAGCTTGTCGATGATCGCCTCGAGCGCTCCGGTGTCGGAGACCTGCCGCAGTCCCTGCTTCTCGACGATCTCGGAGGCCGAGCCCTCGCCCAGCCACATGCGCTCGAAGACGTCCTTGGCGATCTTCGAGGAGATCACGCCGTCCTCGATCAGCCGCACGAGCTCGGCGATGGCGCCCGGAAAGATCGGGCTGTTGTCGATCTCGATGCCGCCCGCGGAGAGCTTGGCGGCCAGCTCGTTGGTCACCCAGTTGGCGGTCAGCTTGGCGTCGCCTCCCTTGGCGGCGGCTTCGAAGAAGTCGGCCCGCGCCTGCTCGGCGATCAGCACCCCTGCGTCATAGGCCGACAGGCCGTATTGCGCCTGGAAGCGGGCCTTCTTGGCGTCGGGCAGCTCGGGCAGCGCCTGCTCGATCCGCTTCACCCAGGCCGGATCGAGCTCCAGCGGCAGGAGGTCTGGGTCGGGGAAGTAGCGATAGTCGTGCGCCTCCTCCTTCGAGCGCATGGAGCGCGTCTCGCCCTTGCCCGAATCGAACAGCCGGGTCTCCTGGTCGATCTCGCCGCCGTCCTCGAGGATCTCGATCTGGCGGCGCGCCTCGAACTCGATCGCCTGCTGCATGAAGCGGAACGAGTTGACGTTCTTGATCTCGCAGCGGGTGCCGAGCTCGCCGCCCGGCTTGCGCACCGAGACGTTGACGTCGGCGCGCAGGTTCCCTTTCTCCATGTCGCCGTCGCAGGACCCGAGATAGATGAGAATAGTCCGCAGCTTCTTGACGTAAGCTACGGCTTCCTCCGAACAGCGCATGTCAGGGCGCGAGACGATCTCCATCAGGGCGGTGCCGGCCCGGTTGAGGTCCACGTAGGTGAAGTTGGGATCCTGGTCGTGGAGGCTCTTGCCGGCGTCCTGCTCCAGGTGCAGCCGCTCGATGCCGACGGTGAACGTCGAGCCGTCGTCGCGCTCCACGACGACCTGGCCCTCCCCCACGATCGGGTGCTGGTACTGGCTGATCTGATAGCCCTGCGGCAGGTCCGGATAGAAGTAGTTCTTCCGGTCGAAGCGGCTCTTCAGGTTGATCTGGGCCTTCAGCCCGAGCCCGGTCTTCACCGCCTGCTCGACGCAATGGCGGTTGATGACCGGCAGCATGCCGGGCATCGCCGCGTCCACCAGGCTGACCTGCTCGTTCGGCCCGGCCCCGAAGCCCACCGCCGCCCCGGAGAACAGCTTGGCGCGCGAGGCCACCTGGGCGTGCACCTCCAGCCCCAGCACGATCTCCCAGGGGCCGGTCCGACCCTGGATCAGCTTCGACGTCTCGCTCATGCGCGCCTCAGTAACGCCGCGGCGCTAAAGCGCAAGCGCCGCAAAACCTGCGTCTTGCACGCCGCGGAAAAACAGGGCTGATACCGGATTTCTGAAGACTCCCGTTCCGGGAAAAGGGAAACTCCTATGAAGACTACGTTCGCGGCGAGCCTGATCGCCCTCACCGCCCTGGCGGCCGCTCCGGCGTTCGCCCAATCCTCGGCTGCGGCGCCTGCCGCCGCCCCCGCCGCCGCGCCCGCCTCTGGCGCGCTGTCGGTCGACAAGACGCCGATCAGCGACATCGTCAAGAATCCGCAGGCGAAGACGGCCCTCGAAACAGCCCTGCCGCAGATCTCCCAGTACTACGACCAGATCGGCGGCATGACGCTGGCGCAGGTCGCCCCGATGAGCCAGGGCGCGCTGGACGACGCCAAGCTGAAGGCGCTCCAGGCCGAGTTCGACAAGATCAACGCCGGCGGGAAGTAACACCGCCAACGATCGACGTGATCGAGAGAAGAGGCCTCCCGCGGGGCATGCGGGAGGCCGTTTTCATTTGGCGGCGTCGATCTCGCGCGCCGCAGGCGCTGGTTCCTTCAGCAGCGGATCGACGAGGGTTGCGAGGCTCTGCTCATTGAACGCTCCGGCCTTTGCGTGCCGCAGAAAGCCCTCCCGATCGATGACGAAGCTGGTCGGCAGACCTCCGAGTACGCCGTAGCCACGGCCGTTGACGTGGGTCGCCACGGTGAACGCCGCCGAGGCCTGCATCTTCTGCAGGAACGACTTCGGAAGCGCGTCTTCCGTCTCGACAGCGTAAATCTTGAGGTCCGTGCCAGGGTGATGGCGCAGGTAGTTATCGAACGCCAGCAACTCTCCCTTGCAGGGGCCGCACCACGTCGCCCAGTAGTTCAGCACCACGACCCGACCCTTCAAGTCAGCCAGGGTGAGCTTCTTCCCATCGAGCGTGACGATCTTGAAGTCATGCGCCGGCTTGCCGACCTCGGCGGCCCACGTGTGGGAGGCCAGGAAGAGACCGGCGATCGCGCCGGTCAGCGCTCCGATACGACTCACAGTGACGCTCCCAGCAACCCTTCGGAAGGGTCGAACCGAGCGCCGCGCCTGTCAACTGAAGGTGGTTTTCGCGCCTCACCACCACTTCTCAGGCTTGGCGCGGAAATCGGCCGCCTGCTCCAGCGCGCCGGCGAGCGAGAATAGCGTGCCCTCGTCCAGGGCCCGGCCGATCAGCTGCAACCCGAGCGGCAGGCCGGCGGCGTCGGTCCCGGCCGGCACGCTGATGCCCGGAAGCCCGGCGAGGTTCACCGTCACCGTGAAGATGTCGTTCAGGTACATGGCGACGGGATCGTCCGACTTCTCGCCAAGGCTGAACGCGGCCGAGGGCGCGGTCGGCGTGAGCAGCGCGTCGACGTTCTGGAACGCCTGGTCGAAGTCGTCGGCGATGCGGCGGCGGACCTTCAGCGCCTTCAGGTAATAGGCGTCGTAATAGCCGGCGGAGAGCACGTAGGCGCCGATCAGGATGCGGCGCTTCACCTCCGCCCCGAAGCCGGCCGCGCGGGTCGCCTCGTAGGTCTCGGTGAGGTTGCCGCCCTCGACCCGCAGCCCGTAGCGCATGCCGTCATAGCGCGCGAGGTTGGAGGAAGCTTCGGCCGGAGCCACGATGTAGTAGGCGGGAAGCGCATACTTGGTGTGCGGCAGCGAGACCTCGACGATCTCGCAGCCCGCGGCCTTGAGCCAGGCGACGCCCTGCTCCCACAGCCGATCGATCTCGACGGGCATGCCCTCGACGCGGTACTCCCGCGGCACGCCGACTTTCAGCCCCTTCACCGAGCGGCCGACGAAGGCGGGAAAATCCGGCGTTTCCACCGGCAGGCTGGTGGAGTCCTTGGGGTCGTGGCCGGCCATCGACTTGAGGAGGATGGCGGCGTCCTCGACATTGCGGGCGATCGGCCCGGCCTGATCCAGCGAGGAGGCGAAGGCGACGATCCCCCAGCGGGAGCAGCGGCCGTAGGTGGGCTTCACGCCGACTGTGCCGGTGAACGCGGCCGGCTGGCGGATCGAGCCGCCGGTGTCGGTCGCCGTGGCGCCCAGGCAGAGTTCCGCCGCAACCGCCGCGGCAGAGCCCCCGGAGGAGCCGCCGGGCGTCAGCTTGGCGTTGCCGCCCTGCGTGCGCCACGGGCTCACCACCGGCCCGAAGGCGGAGGTCTCGTTGGATGAGCCCATCGCGAACTCGTCCATGTTGAGCTTGCCCAGCATCACCGCCCCGTCCCGCCAGAGATTTGCGGTGACGGTCGATTCATAGGTGGGCTGGAAGTCGCCGAGGATCTTCGAGCCGGCCGTGGAGCGCACGCCTTCCGTGCAGAACAGGTCCTTCACTCCGAGCGGCGCGCCCTCCAGCGGACCGGCGGCGCCCTTGGCGCGGCGCTCGTCGGAGGCGCGCGCCATGGCGAGCGCCTTCTCCGGCGTCTCCAGCACATAGGCGTTGAGTGCGCGCGCCGCTTCCACCGCCTCGACGTGCGCCTGGGTGAGCTCGGCCGCGGAGAACTGCTTGGCGGCGAGCCCGTCGAGGGCGGCCTTCAGCGTCAGGGAGGTCAGCTCGCCCATCTACTCGACCACCTTCGGGACGACGAAAAAGCCGTCCTTGGTCTTCGGCGCATTGGCGAGCACGCGGGCCGGATCGCCGCCGTCGGTCACCTCGTCCTCGCGCATCGGAAGCGGCATGGCGATCGCGGTGGTCATCGGCTCCACGCCCTCGGTGTCCACCTCGTTCAGCTGCTCGATCCAGTTCAGGATGCCGGAAAGCTCGCTCGCGAGCGGCTCCAGCCGGTCCTGCGGCTCGGCGATCCGTGCGAGCCTGGCGACCTTGCGGACGGTCGCAGCGTCGATGGCCATCGGGCCCTCCTGAATTCCAGGCGCGTGGGTTAGCCGCGCGCGTGCACATTTTCAACGTCGCGGGTAAGGGAGCGCATGCCCGTCGTGGATCTCCTGGAGCTTCCCTCGCTGGTCGCCGCCGGCGCGCCGCTGGCGGGGCTGGACCTGGGCGAGAAGACCATCGGAGTGGCGATCTCGGACGCGACGCGGGCCATCGCCTCCCCGATCGAGCTGATCCGCAAGAGCAAGTTCACCAAGGAAGCTGAGCGGCTGTTCGAGCTGATGGACGAGCGCGGCGCCGGCGGCCTCGTCATCGGCCTGCCGGTCAACATGGACGGGACGGAGGGCGCGCGCTGCCAGTCGAGCCGGGCTTTCGCGCGCAACCTTCTGCGGCTGCGCGACCTGCCGATCGCGTTCTGGGACGAGCGGCTGAGCTCGATGGCGGTCAACCGCATGCTGACCCGCGAGGCCGACGTCAGCCGCGCGCGGCGCGCCGAGCTGGTCGACAAGGCGGCCGCCGCCTGGATCCTGCAGGGCGCGCTGGACCGGCTGCGCGGCGCCGCGCGCTAGCCCCGCTCAGAGACCGCCGGCGAACATGTCGCGCTTGCCGAGGTCCGCGCCGCGCTGCCGCAGGATCGCGTAGGCCATCGACAGGTGGAAATAGAAGTTGGTGGTGGCGAAGACGGTGAGCCACTGCGCGGCCGGCAGGGTGGGCGCCATCCCGGCGCCGAGGGTGACGGTGAGCGGGGCTTCGTCGCGGCCTTCGAACTGCTCGGGCGTGAGCTTCGCGAGATAGCCCTTGGCGTCCTCGATGGCGGCCTTGATCCCGGCGAGGTCGAGGTCGGAGGCGATGTCGGGCGGGACGTCCAGGCCGGCCGCGCGCGCCGTCCACTGCTTGGCGAAATTGATGCAGACGAAGGCCTGGAAGCGCAGCGGGTTCATGTCCTCGATCAGCCGCCATTCCAGCATCTCGGAGTCCGAGACGCCCTTGGACTTGGCCAGCGCCGCGCCCTTGTCGAGCACGTGGGCGAGCGTGGTCAGGCCGCGGCTGTAGAGATCCACAAAGGTGAAGAGACTGGTGGTCACTGGATTGCCCCCGTTTGACTGAGCCGCTGACATAGTCGGACGGCGCGGCTTGGGAAAGGGGCGCTTGGCTTGCCGTGCGACCTCGCCTAAGACGGCGCTTTAATGAGCGCCGCGCCCCCTGGCTTGCACGAGGTCCTGCAGCGGACCTTCTCGTTTCCGAAGCGGCACTTCCTATCGGTCCTGGACCTGAACGAGGTGGAGGTCGCGAACCTCCTCGACCTCGCGGACGGCTTCGTGGCGCTGAACCGGCAGACCGCCAAGAAGCTCGACCTGCTCAAGGGTCGGACGCTGATGAACCTGTTCTTCGAGAATTCGACGCGCACCCAGAGCTCCTTCGAGCTGGCCGGCAAAAGGCTGGGCGCCGACGTCGTCAACATGAGTCCGCGCGCCTCCTCGATCTCCAAGGGCGAGACGCTGATCGACACGGCGGTGACGCTGAACGCCATGCAGCCGGACCTGCTGGTCATCCGGCATTCCGCGTCGGGGGCCGCGAGCCTGCTTTCGCAGAAGGTCACCTGCTCGGTGATCAACGCCGGCGACGGTCGGCACGAGCATCCCACCCAGGCCCTGCTGGACGCCCTTTCGATGCGCCGCGCCTTCGGACGGATCGCCGGCCTGAGGGTCGCGATCTGCGGCGACATCCTGCATTCGAGGGTGGCGCGCTCGAACGTCGCCCTGCTCCAGATGCTGGGCGCGGAGGTGCGCCTGGTCGGACCGCCGACCCTCATTCCGGCGCAGGCGGAGCGGTGGGGCTGCGCCGTGTTCTACGACCTCAGGAAGGGCATCGAAGGCGCCGACGTGGTGATGATGCTGCGCCTGCAGCTGGAGCGGATGGACGGGGTGCTGGCGCCCTCGCAGCGGGAGTACTTCCGCTTCTATGGGCTCGACCGCGAGAAGCTCGCCTGCGCCGCGCCGGGCGTGCGGGTGATGCATCCCGGACCCATGAACCGCGGGGTCGAGATCGATTCCGACGTGGCCGACGACCTCGCTGTCAGCCTGATCCAGGACCAGGTGGAGATGGGCGTCGCCGCGCGCATGGCGGTGCTGACCTCGCTGGCCGCCCGCCTGGAGAATGCGAGGTGAGCCGGCCGCTCGCGGTGACCAATGTCCGGCTGGTCGACCCGGCCTCGGGTTACGACGGACCGGGCGCCGTGATGGTGGCGGACGGCGTTATCGTCGACGTCGCGCGGGGCCAGGCCCTCGGCGCGCTCTCAGGGGACGTGGAGGCGGTCGACGGAGGCGGCGCCCTGCTCCTGCCGGGCCTGGTCGACATCCGCGTGAAGACGGGCGAGCCGGGGGCCGAGACCAAGGAGACCCTGGAATCGGCGGCCCGCGCCGCGGCGGCGGGCGGGGTCACGACCATCGTCGTCCAGCCGGACACCCACCCTGTGGTCGACGAGCCCTCGGTCGTGGATTTCATCCTGCGGCGCGCCCGCGATGTGGAACTGGTGAAGGTGTTCCCGGCCGGCGCCGCCACCAAGGGCTGCGCCGGCGAGCGAATGGCCGAGATCGGCCTGATGGCGGAAGCCGGCTGCCTCTATGTGACCGACGCCGACCGGCCGATCGTCAATTCGAAGGTGTTCCGCCGCGTGCTGGCCTACGCCAAGGCGTTCGGCATGCTGGTGGCGCACCGGCCGGCCGACCCCTGGCTGGCGGGCGGGGCGGCGGCGAGCGAGGGCGAGTTCGCCTCGCGCATGGGCCTGCCCGGCGTGCCGGTCGCCGCCGAGAAGATCATGCTGGAACGCGACCTGGCGCTGGTGGAGCTGACCGGGGCGCGGCTGCTCGTCGACCAGGTGACCACCGCCTGTGCGCTGGAAAGCCTCGAGCGCGCCAAGGCCCGCGGCCTGCCGGTGACCGCCACCACCTCGATCAACCACCTGTCGTTCAACGAGATCGACATCGGCGACTACCGAACCTTCTGCAAGCTGGACCCGCCGCTGCGCTCCGAGGACGACCGCCAGGCGGTGATCGAGGCGGTCGCGTCCGGCCTGATCGACATCGTCGTCTCGGCGCATGCGCCGGCGCCCCCGGAGGACAAGCGCCTGCCCTACGAGGAAGCCGCGCCGGGGGCGGTCGGCCTGGAGACGCTGCTGCCGGCGCTGCTCGCCTTCCATCACGAAGAGCGAATCCCGCTCATCGACCTGATCCGCACGGTGACCAGCGCCCCGGCCGACCTCATGGGCCTAGACGCCGGACGGCTCGCCAAGGGCGCGCCCGCCGATCTCGTGCTGTGCAACCCCCAGACGCCGGTGCTGATCGACGCCGACAAGCTGACCTCGAAGTCCAAGAACTCGCCGTTCGACGGCCGCACCTTGCAGGGCAAGGTCCTGATGACGGTCGCCGATGGCCGGGTGGTTTATCGGGCCTAGCTTGTGTGGCGACGAGCGTAAGCTCGCGAACCGCCCGGCGGCCGCCGACAAAACACAGCGCCAGTGTCCGCTAAGGGTGGGGCGGGCACCCTCAAAGGTCTGAGGATAGATCAGGCGCTAGGCTGAAGAGAGCTTCCACCGTGAGGCCCAGCGCCTGCGCCAGCCCGAGCGCCAGGATCGTCGAAGGGACGAAGACGCCGTTCTCCACGGTGTTGATGGTCTTGCGGCTGACGCCCACCTTCAGCGCCAATTCCGCTTGCGTGAGCCCGGCCTCCGTTCGCGCAGCCTTCAGGCGGACTATCAGGCGCCGGTCAGGCATCCCGCTCGGCCCGCCGGTTGAGGAGGCCGATGGTCACGGCGGGGACGCTGATGCCCACGGCGATCAGGACCGGCAGGGCCTCCACCGCCCAGGCCGGCCGCGCCAGGCCGAGCGCCAGGATCAACGGCAGCCCTCCCATGACGCTCCAGAAGCCGGCGATATAGCCCCGCGTGCGAAACGACCGGAAAAGCTCTTCGTCATAGATCAGCCGACTCATTCGCCCGACGCCCCAGCCCGTGAGGGCCAGCACATAGGCGACGACGCCGAACGTCAGAACCAGGCCCTCCGTCACATCCAGGACCTGCCAACCGCCTTTCAGCACGCTGTGGACGAGGAGCGCCCAGTCGAAGGCGAATAGGCCGATCAGAATGGGATAGAACAGGTAGAGTCGCGACATGTAGCGTTGGACGCGGTCGCTTTGGCGCAGGGTCATGCGCGGGGTGAGAGCGCCCGGCGGAAAGCGGGTCACCCACCAGGCCCCTGTTGAGCCGACGACGCCGACCAGCACTGGGAGCAACATGATCAG
>NZ_JAICYI010000024.1 GCF_025934275.1 Phenylobacterium sp. | reverse complement strand
GGGCCACACCGCGGCGGCCAGGGCGGCTGCGCCGAGCACACCGGCGCCCGCGCCGAGCGCCAGCGGCCGCGCGCCGGCGGCGGCGCGCTTCTGGGCGGCGCCGGCGAGCCAGGCGGCGAAGGCCAGGACGATGGCGGCGGCGAGGATGCGGGCGAGCGCCGAGGCGCCGGCCTGCAGCGTCAGCACCCAGGCGAGCCATGCGGCGGCGCCGTACATCGGGAAGGCCAGCAGCTTGCGGAACGCCCCCATCCAGGGCCCGGGCCGCGGCAGACGCGCGAGCAGGCCGGGCGCGAAGGCGATCAGCACGAACGGCAGGGCGAAGCCTGCGCCCAGCGCCAGGAAGACGACGAGGGCGGCCGCGGCCGACTGGGTGAGCGCCCAGCCCACCGCCGCGCCCATGAAGGGCGCCGTGCAGGGCGCCGCCACGATCACCGCGAGCGCGCCGGTGAACACGTCGCCCACCAGCCCGCTGCGGGCGGCGAGGCCCGCGCCGGCCCCCTGCAGCGAGGTCCCGACCTCGAACACGCCGGAGAGGTCGAGGGCGACGGCGAGCATCAGCAGCGCCAGCGCCGCCACGATCGGCGGCGACTGCAGCTGGAAGCCCCAGCCGACCTCCGCGCCCGCGGCCTTCAACCCGATGAGGGCCAGCGCCAAGGCGAGGAAGGTGACCAGGACGCCGGCTCCGAACGCCAGGCCGTGGCGGCGGGCCAGCGCCTGATCGCGGCCTCCGTGGGCGGCGAGCGAGGCGGCCTTCATGGCCAGCACCGGGAAGACGCAGGGCATCAGGTTGAGGATCAGGCCGCCGAGGAAGGCGAACAGGGCGGCCGGGATCAGCGTCAGGCCGCCGTCCAGCGCCGCCTTCGGCAGCGGCGGTCC
The DNA here is from genome assembly GCF_025934275.1 of Phenylobacterium sp. Classification (GTDB taxonomy): domain Bacteria; phylum Pseudomonadota; class Alphaproteobacteria; order Caulobacterales; family Caulobacteraceae; genus Phenylobacterium. The sequence goes on along the minus strand of NZ_JAICYI010000024.1, from coordinate 44,907 downwards.
GAGTCCGCCGGCGCCGGCCGGCAGCGGCCCGGGCGCAGCGGAGAGCTGGTAGGCCTTGCCGTCGACGGCGAGGACGCCGGCGATCGCCTTGGGCGCCGCGCCGCCCTGGAAGGCGTAGCCGGGGCTGAGCGTGAGCGTCAGGCCGTTGGGGCCGCGGTCGAGGCCCTGCGGCTTGGCATGATCGATGACGGTGGAGTCGTCCGGATAAAAGTAGACGTCGTGGACGTCGCCGCCCCTGAGCGGAGCGCCGACCACCGCCAGCGCCAGGTTCGCGCCCTTTCGCTGGAAGGCGGCGGTGAGGCCGGCAGGCTTCGGCGCCGCCGCCAGCACCTTGCCGATCGGGCCGCCCCAGGCCGGGTCGGTCGGCGCGGGCGCCGGCGTGACCGGCAGGGCGATCTGCAGGTTGGCGTCCTCGGGGACGCAGATCTCCCTGCAAACCAGGAAGGAGGCCTTGGCCTTGAGCAGGACGGTCTGGCCGGGCCTGGCGTCGGCCGGGGCGCTCACCGGGACAGGCAGCAGCACCTCGCCCTCGTAGCCGTAGTTCATCAGCGGGCCGACCGGCAGGCGCTTCGGGGTCGGCCAGACGAACGGGCCCGCCGTCCAGCCGGCCGGCAGCGTCCAGGCGATCATCGTGGCCTGGCCGGAATCGCCGGCGTTCTTCCAATAGGTGTGCCAGCCGGGCTGGATCTGCTGGCGGAGCGCCACATAGGTGGTCCGGCCTGGGGCGACGCCCTGGGTCTGGGCGACGATTTCGGCCGTGAGGTGGCCGGTGTTGACGGGCGCGGCGCGCGCGACGCCGCAGAACGCCAGGACGGACAGCATGGCGGCAAGCCAGCGCATCGTCACCTCAAACTCCGCCCCCGCGGATGATTCCGCGGCTATATGGCCTCTCCGCGGCGCACGCGCAAAGCAAGGCTCGACGCAAGGGGCCGCCCCCCGCCATCATCGGCGAATCGCCCCCCCTCCTGGAGACTCGCCCGTGCCCGCCCGCTTCGACGACATCGAGATCGGACAGGTTGTCTCGCTGGGGGCGATGGCCGTCGAGGCCAAGGCGCTGGACGCCTTCATCGCGGCCTTCACGCCCGGTTGGGCGGCCGAGCGCGGTGCGCCGGACGCCATGGTCTACGCGATCTGGGCCAAGCTGGACGCGGTGGCGCACACCGACTGGCCGCAGACCAAGCGGCTGGGGGTCGATGCGCTGCGCTGGGTGAGGAACCCGCCGGTGGGCGAGTTGCTGCGCGGGCGGATGACGGTGATGGCCAAGGATCCGGTCGGCAAGGACAAGGGCATCGTGATCTGCCAGCACGACCTCCTGGACGAGGCGGGGCGGCTGGTTTTCTCCTGCCTGACCCGCGGCGTGTTCGCCCGTTGAGGCGCGCATGCGGGCCGAACTGATCCGGCATCCGGGCTTTCCCTGCGAGGCCGTGGCGTCGATCGAGGTCGCGGCCGAGCGGTCGGCCTCCGGGGTGCTGTCGTTGCGCTACCTTCTCGAGGGCGTGACCGGCGGCCTGCTCGTCCCGCCGCCGGCTGCGCCCGAGCGGACCGACGAGCTCTGGAAGACGACCTGCTTCGAAGCCTTCGTGCGCAGCGCCGACGGCGAGGGCTACTACGAGCTCAACGTCGCGCCGTCCTCGGCGTGGGCGGCGTACCGCTTCGACGGCTACCGCGCGGGCATGCGGCCGGCGCGGGACGTCGTCCGGCCCGGGATCGCGCTGCGCCGCACGGGCGAGCGGCTGGAGCTGGAGGCCGGCGTCGACCTGGGCGCGGCCGATCTGCCCGCCGAGGCGCCCTGGCGGCTGGGGCTCAGCGCCGTCATCCAGGAGGTCGGTGGGCGCACCTCCTATTGGGCCCTGGCGCATCCCGGCCGGCGGCCCGACTTCCACCACGCGATTGGCTTCGCGCGCCAACTTCCCGTAACGGAGCGGCCATGAAATTCGGCATCGACCGGCTGATCGCCGAGCCCGAGCTCCGGAAGCCGCTGGAGGGGCGGCGCGTGGCCCTGGTGGCCCATCCCGCCTCGGTCACCGGGGACCTGACGCATTCCCTGGACGCGCTGGCGGCGCTGCCGGGCATGAAGATGACCGCCGCCTTCGGCCCGCAGCACGGGCTGCGCGGCGACAAGCAGGACAACATGGTCGAGAGCCCGGACTTCGACGATCCGATGCACGGCGTGCCGGTGTTCAGCCTCTACGGGGAGGTGCGCCGCCCGACCGGGCAGGCGATGCACACCTTCGACGTGGTGCTGCTCGATCTGCAGGACCTGGGCTGCCGCATCTACACCTTCGTGACCACCCTGCTCTACGTCCTGGAGGCCGCCGCCCAGCACGGCAAGTCGGTCTGGGTGCTGGACCGGCCGAACCCCGTGGGCCGCCCCGCGGAGGGGCTGACGCTCAGGCCCGGGTGGGAGAGCTTCGTGGGCGCCGGGCCGCTACCGATGCGCCATGGCCTGACGCTTGGCGAGCTCGGCCGCTGGTTCGTCCGCCACTTCAACCTGGATGTCGACTATCGGGTGATCGAGATGCAGGGGTGGCGGCCGGACGAAGGCCCCGGCTACGGCTGGCCGCTCGGCGAGCGGGTGTGGGTCAACCCCTCCCCCAACGCCCCCAACCTCTGGATGGCGCGGGCCTACGCCGGGACGGTGATGCTGGAGGGGACGACGCTCTCCGAAGGCCGCGGCACGACGCGCCCGCTGGAGCTGTTCGGGGCGCCGGACATCGACGCCCGCGCCGTGATCGCCGAGATGCGGCGGCTCGCGCCCGGGTGGCTGGCGGGCTGCGCGCTTCGTGACTGCTGGTTCGAGCCCACCTTCCACAAGCACGTGAAGCAGCTTTGCGCGGGCGTGCAGATCCACACCGAGGGGCCGGTCTACGACCACGCCCGCTTCCGGCCCTGGCGGGCGCAGGCGCTGGCCTTCAAGGCGATCCGGCGGCTCTATCTGGATTATCCGCTGTGGCGCGACTTCCCCTACGAGTACGAGCTGGAGAAGCTGGCGATCGACGTGATCAACGGCGGACCGGGCTTGCGCGAATGGGTCGACGATCCGGCCGCCGAACCCGGCGACCTCGACGCGCTCGCCCAGCCCGACGAGGCGGCATGGCTGGAGGAACGGCGCGAGATCCTGCTCTACTGAGCCGCGTGCGGCCGGGGAAGGCTGAACATGGTCCGGTCGGCCGGCGTGAAGCTCAGGGATTCGACCACCCGCTCCCGGGCGTGGGCCGGATCGCCGTCCTCGGTGCGGACGCGGAAAGGCACGCGCACCGGCCCCACCTTGCGGTATTCGGAATAGGTGAAGCTCACCGGCCGCGGGCCGCTGCGGTCGACCATGCGGGCGAGCAGATGCGTGCGGCGATCGAACCACAGCTCGCGGGGCTCGCCGCCGACCGGCTGTATGCGCAGCACGTCGAAGGCGCCGCCGGAGCCGCGCCGCACGCCCAGCGCATCGGCCTTGGCGTCGAAGCGGCCGGTGTAGAAATAGGCGTGGACGCGGAAGAAGGCCTCGGTGCGCGCGGCCGCCACGGTCGGACGGTCGTCGACGCCGGTCACCCGCCCGTCGGGATAGATCTGCCAGTCGCCGCCGCCGTTGAAGCCGTGGACGTGCAGGCCGGCCGGCTCGTGGGTCTCGACGCGCATGCCGTAGCGCACCGGATCGAGCCAGGCCTCGTAGCGCAGGCCGCCGTCCTGGCCCGCCTCGTGCCAGCCGCGCAGCAGGTTCCAGCCGCCGCCGCCGCTCGCCGCCCGCGCCTTGGCCAGCACCTGCAGGGCGGCGGGCGAATACCGCTCGGCCTGGGCGGGGGAGGCCACGCAGCACAGAAGCGCCGCCGCGACGGCTTTCGTGACCGACCGACGATCGAGATTGGCGGGGGCCCTCAATCCATTCCTCTCAGCCGTCCTCCCCGGGGTTGTCCCGGGAACCCATGAACACCGGGCTCGGTGAGCAGGCGGAGCAGGCTGCCCACATCGTGCATCCGCGATGCTCATGGATGGCCGGGACTAGCCCGGCCATGACGTCCAAAATTGGGCTCTAGGCGTTGGCGGCCTGCGGTGGGGCGGGGGCGCGGGCCATGGCCAGCGCCACCAGCCGATCCCAGCCGACCAGCGACATCAGGTGCGCATAGATCTGGCCAAGCGCGCCGTTGTCGCGCAGCTCGATGAACTTCTCGGGCGGCAGCTTGTTGAGCTTCTCCTCCGAGACCCCGAAGTACTCGGCGATCTTCTGCGTCTCGGCCGGCGTGCCGTCCGGATTGGTGGGGGTGAAGGTGGCGGTCTTGGTCTCGAACAGGTCGAGGTCCTTCAGGATCTGCACGAAGGCGACCGTCCGCCGCCGCTCGGTCTCGAAGTTGTTGCAGAACTCCATGCAGCGCTTGGTGTACTCGCTGGGCTGGTTGTCGGCTTCGAAGAACGGCATCTCGCCGCCCTCGACGATGAACTCCGCGGCGCGGTCGATGCACAGCACCATGCGATCCTGGGCGTCGTCGGTGGCGAATACGAACGGATAGCGGCGGACGTAGGCCGGGATGTAGACGCCCGGCTCGAACAGGCCGTTCTCCTGCACGAACATGTTGTCGCCCGCGTTCAGGCCCATGACCGCGATCGGCATCTTGTCGTCGCCGACGAAGATGATCGGCCCGGACAGCGCCGCCAGCGGGAACTCGCCCACCGTGAGCGGCACCGCATGGCCGGACTTGGCGAAGCGGAACGGCGCCTCGATGGTCTTGACGCCGAGCTTGCCGTGCAGCTCCGGATTGAGCGGCTCGGGCTTCTGGTAGAACAGGACCGTGCCGGAAATGTCGCCGAGACCGGGGGCTTGCTGGGCGGTGGTGGCCATGGAGAACCTTCGGGATAGAGAGATGCCGACGCGGGCGCTTGGGCCGCCCGGGCGCGAAGTCGCCGGCTTCTAGCCGATCGGCCGCCGGGCGGCAATTGAGGCGCCTCGCCGCTCGGCCGCGAACGGACGTTCGGCGGACCCCTCCTGGAGTGGCATGGGAGACTGGAACGCGGGGTCAAAGATTGTTGGCAGGACGCACCGGTCGTGATCCCGGGCGTCAGGATTCGAGAGGTGCTGGCCAACGACGCTGAAACGGAAGCATGGATGCGGTGAGACTGGGTCCTGTACCGCCCGGGATCAGCCCGATCTCGCCTCCTCCACGGAAAGCACGGCCGGCGCATTCTCGATCGAACGGATCAGTTCGGCGGTGTCCTTGGGCGAGACCCGCGACAGCACGAGCCTGATCTCGTCCTCGTCGCCGCCTTCGCTGGGCTGCAGCACCAGGCGCTTGATTCTGCTCGAACGCGGCCCCAGCGCGCCCTCCACGACCCCGGCGGAAAGCTCGCCGCGGCGGCCCAGGATGCGCAGGTCGAGGGAGGCGTGGGTGGCCCGGTACTGCTCCTCGATCGGCTTCAGCCCGGCCAGGATCACCAGCATGATCAGCGTCGCGGCGACGGCGGCCGTGTAGAGGCCCGAGCCCGCCGCCAGCCCGACGCCGGCCACCGCCCAGACGCTGGCCGCGGTGGTCAGCCCCTTCACCGCCTCGTTGCGGAAGATGATCATCCCGGCCCCGAGGAAGCCGATGCCGGAAACGACCTGGGCGGCGACCCGGGACGGATCGAGGACCACGTGCGCGCCCAGCACGTCCTGGAAGGCGTAGGCCGAGACGATCATCGCCAGGCAGGCGCCGAGGCTCACCAGCATGTGCGTGCGCAGGCCCGCCGCCCAGAGCAGCCGCTCCCGCTCCCAGCCGATTGCGCCGCCGAGCGCGGCCGCCAGGACGAGGCGCAGGACGAGCTCCCACTGAGCCAGCATGTCTCGGCGACTCCCTCTACCGACCTGACGAGCATCGCGTCAGCGGGAACCCTCGGCAAGCGGCCCTTGCCGCTCCCGCGCGCAGAGGCTTCAATCGCCGGATTGAAGCGCGCCCGCGAGCGCCACGGGAGGATTTCCGATGCCGATCTATTACCCCGACATCCTGGAGCAGAAGACCGAGCCCAGGACCTTTGCGTATGGCGACAAGGACGTGATGCTTTATGCGCTGGGCATCGGCATGGGGCGCGATCCCATGGACGAGCGCGAACTGCCGTTCGTCTATGAGAAGGGGCTGAAGGTGGTGCCGACCGCCGCCACCGTGCTGGCGGCGGGCGCGCGGCGCGCCGCCGCCCAGGCCGCGCAGCAGAAGCCGGGACATCGAGTGAGCGAGCTCAACCGGGTTATGGTGGTGCACGGCGAGCAGAAGGTGGAGCTGCACAAGCCGCTGCCCGCCTCCGGCAGCTTCACCGCCCACAGCCGCACCGTCGGCGCCTACGACAAGGGCAAGGACAAGGGCGCGGTGGTGGTCAACGAGACGGTCTGGACCGACGAGGCCGGCGAGAAGATCGCCACCCTCACGGGGTCGACGTTCGCACGGGGAGACGGCGGGTTCGGCGGACCCTCGGAGGGCGCGCCCGAGCCGCACGAGGTCCCCGCCCGCAAGCCTGACCTTTCCGTGCCGTTCGAGACCCGGCCCGACCAGGCGCTGATCTACCGCCTGAACGGCGACCGCAACCCGCTGCATTCCGACCCGGAGTTCGCCAAGCGCGCCGGCTTCCCGCGGCCGATCCTGCATGGACTGTGCACCTACGGGATCACCTGCCGCGCGGTGCTGCAGGAGATCGTCGACTACGACGCCGACAGGATCCTGAGCCACCAGGCGCGGTTCTCCGCCCCGGTGTTCCCGGGCGACGTCGTCACGGTCGACTTCTGGAAGGACGGCGAGGTGGTCTCGTTCGAGGCGCGCGTGCTCGACCGCGGCGCGACGGTGATCAAGAACGGCAAGACGGTCCTCGGCTCAATGTGAGGCCGAGCTCGAGATCGAGCTGCTGCACGAGAAGATCGACGAGCTGCGCGGCAAGCACCTGCTGGCGCTGATCCAGGCCGTGGAGAACCTGGCGACGTTGCTGGGCAAGTCCCGGGCGGGCGGGCGCGATTGAGCGACAAGCGAGGCGAACCTTGAGCCCCGGCCGGCCGTTGCACGGACGCCGCCCGCATCGCGGCGCATGCGAAAGGTCCGCGCCATGAGCAAGCTCAACGAGTCAGAGCGAGACAAAGTCCCGAGCCGGGAATACGCCTTCCCGAAGGAGCGCAAGGAGCCGCTGGAGGACGCCAGCCACGTGCGCAACGCCATCGCCCGGTTCGACCAGGTGAAGGGCGTCAGCGACTCCGAGCGCGACGAGGCCTGGAAGCGCATCAAGGCCGCCGCCAAGAAGCACGGGGTCAAGGTCGAGGAGCGCAGCTGGCGCGAGCTCGGCAAGTCGAAGAAGTGAGCCATCCCCTCTCTCCCTGCGTAGCGCAGGGGGAGCGGGCTTAAGTCGGCCGACCCTGGGTGAGGGCGCCGTAGAGGTCGGGGCGGCGGTCGCGGAAGAAGCCCCAGGCGGCGCGGTGCGTGGCCAGGAAGTCGAGGTCGAACTCGGCCGTGATCACGCCATCGTCCTCGCGCCCGAACGCCGCGACCAGGTCGCCGCGGTGGTCGGCGATGAACGACGAGCCGTAGAACAGCTGGCCGCCGTTCGGATAGCCGGCCCAGGGCTCGAAGCCCGTGCGGTTCGCGCCCACCACCGGGATCACATTGGCGACGGCGTGGCCCTGCATGGCGCGCCGCCAGGGGGCGGCCGTGTCGAGCGTAGGGTCGTGCGGCTCCGAGCCGATGGCGGTGGGATAGAGGAGGACTTCGGCCCCCATCAGGGTCATGGCGCGGGCGGCCTCCGGGTACCACTGGTCCCAGCAGATGCCGACGCCGAGGCGGCCGTGGCGGGTCGGCCAGACCTTGAAGCCCGTGTCTCCCGGCCGGAAGTAATACTTCTCCATGTAGCCCGGGCCGTCGGGGATGTGGCTCTTGCGGTAGACGCCCAGGAGCCCGCCGTCGGCGTCGGCCATGACCACGCTGTTGAAATAGTGCGGCCCCTCCCGCTCGAAGATCGAGATCGGGATCGCGACTCCGAGTTCCTGGGCGAGCGGCGCGAGGGCGGTGACGCAAGGGTGCTCTCGCCAGGGGTGGGCCTCGCGGAACCAGCGCTCCTCCTGGGCGACGCAGAAGTAGGGGCCCTGGAACAGCTCGGGCGGCAGCACGACTTGCGCGCCCTGCCCGGCCGCCTCGCGGACGAGCTCGGCGGTCTTGGCGATGTTGGCGGCCGTGTCCTGGCCGTAGGCGGCCTGGATCGCCGCGACCCTGATCGTGCGCGCCATCAGGCCGGCTCCTGCTGGGTGATGCAGTGGAACGAGCCGCCGCCGGTCAGGATCGCCTTCGACGGCAGGCCGATCACCGTACGGTCAGGGAACAGGTGTTCGAGCGCTTGGATGGCGAACTCCCCCGGCTGCTCCTCGTAGATGGGCACGATCACCGCCCGATTGGCGATCAGGAAGTTCATGTGCGAGGCCGGGACCGGCCTGCCGTCCTCGCTCTCCACGTAGCCCGGCGACGGGATCCGCGCGAGGGAGAGCGGGCGACCGGCCGCGTCGCTCATCTGCGAGAGCCGGCGCGCGGCGTCGTCGTAGGCGCCGGCGTTGGGATCGCCGCGCCCCCAGGCGATCGGGCAGGCCACCACGCCAGGCGCGACGAAGCGGGCGAGGTTGTCTACGTGGCCGTCGGTGTGGTCGCCCAGCAGGCCGTCGCCGAGCCAGAGCACCTTCCTGGCGCCCAACGCCTGACCGAGCGCCGCCTCGGCCGCGGCGGGCGTCCAGCCGCGGTTGCGGTTCGGATTGGTGAGGCACTGGGCGGTGGTGAGCGCCGTCCCCGCCCCATCGTGGTCGAGCGCGCCGCCTTCGAGAACGAAATCATGGCGCACAAGCGCAACGCCCGCCGCCGCGGCGATCTGGCCGGCGACCTCGTCGTCGTGCGCGAGGTCGTACTTGCCGCCCCAGCCGTTGAAGCGGAACCCCTGGGCGGCGAGCGCCCCGTCGGAGGCCTTGGCGAAGATCGGTCCGGTGTCGCGCAGCCAGATGTCGCCGAACCGCCCCGAGACGATCTCCACGCCCGAGACCTCGCCCAGCAGCGCGCGGGCCGCCGCCTCGCCATCCGGATGGCCGGTCATCAGCCGGACCCGCTCGCCGCCGGGGCCGGCGAGCGCGCGGGCCAGCGCGGCCACCTCCGCCTGGGCGGCCGCGAAGTCGGCCTCCCACAGCTCGGCATGGCTCGGGAAGCCCAGCCACATGGCCCGGTGCGGCGCCCACTCGGCAGGTACGGCGATGCTCACGCGCCCCTCGTCGCAAAAAGACGCGCGCAGATGGGCTGGGGCCGGGCGTGCGTCAAGCCACCAGCGAACAGGGCGGCCCGTCGCCGAGCCGCCCTTGGCCGATCGGGCGCCGAAGCCCTCGCGCCTAGAACTCGGCTCGCAGCGTCACATAGACCGTCCGCGGCGCCCCGACCGAGAGGAACGGCGTGCCGGGATTGAAGGTGGCCGTGCCGCCCTGCGCCAGGTCGATGGTGATCGGGTGGGCCGTGTTCACCGTCGTCGAGCGGCTGATGTAGAAGCGGTCGAACAGGTTATCGACGTTCAGCTGCAGCGACGTCTTGACGCCGCGGTAGGTCGGCAGGTCGTAGCGCGCGTCCAGGTCGAACTTGGCGTAGCCCGGGACGCGATCGTCGTTGGTGTCGGAGATGAAGCGCGAGCTCATGTACTTGCCCTGGAAGCCCACGGTCAGTTCGCCGATCTCGTACTGAACCCGGCCGCCGAACTCCCGCTCCGGCGTCATCACGAACTGCTTGCCGGCGGTCGGCAGGAAGCCGGTCTTGCCGCTGACCACCACGACGATGTTGTCCTTGATCTCGCTGTGAACGAAGGACGCCGATCCGTAGAGGGTCAGGTGGTCGATGGGCTGCCAGCCGGCTTCGAAGTCGACGCCGTAGATCGTCACCTTGCCGACGTTGCGGTCGACGGAAAGCGTCGGGTCATTGGGGTCGAACGACTGGACGATGCGGTTGTCGTAGAGGGTGTCGTAGAGGTTGACCGAGGCGGTCAGGTTGCGGGCCTGATAGCGGTAGCCGGCCGAGTAGGTCGTGCTGGTCTCGGGCGTCACCAGCTCGGGCGAGCTGGTGTAGAGGTCGTCGGTCTTGGGCGCCGAGAAGCCCTGCGAGTAGCTCGCGTAGAGCAGGTGGGCTTCGGCGATCCGGTAGGTCACGCCGGCGTTCGGCAGCACCTTGTTGAACCGGAATGTCTCATGGAACGGCAGCCGGAAGTTCGGCAGGCCCGTCGCCGGGTTGATGCTCACCGTCGAGCCCATCAGGGAGTTGAGGCTGGGCGTGTTCGCAGCCGTCGCGCCGGTGTTGTGCTGAGCCGTGGCGAGCGCCAGCGATGCCTCGACCAGCGCCGGATCGACCGTGGTGCAGGTGACGGTCGTCCCGTTGAAGGTGTAGCAGAAGTTGTTGAGCTGGCGCGTGAAGTGCGGATCGCGGACGCCCACGTTCACGTGCAGGCGGTCGTCGAAGAACTTGCCGATATAGTTCAGCGCGAACTGGTTCAGCTCAGCGATCGAGAAGCGGTCGCGGCCGCGTAGCTGGCTGCCGTCCAGGCCGAGGATCGGCGGGCCGCGGTCCTCCTTCGCGCCGAACTGGTCGAACGGCTGGCCCGTCGCCAGGTCCACGAAGGTGAATTCGCCGGTCTGACGGTGGCGGCCGTAGTCGTAGGTGTAGGCGAGCTGCAAGTGGTTGTTGTCGTCGATATCCCAGAGAAGGGAGCTCGTGAGCACCCAGCGGTGGGTCTTGGTGTTGTTGGGCGTGAAGAGCGTCACCGTGTCCAGCGTGTCGCCGTCGCGGTTCAGGTCCTGGCCGGGGCTGGTGATCGATCCGTTCGGATTCACGATCAGCCGGTTGCCGGCGAGCCGCACGTCCGTCTCGCGGATATTCTGGGCGCCGCCGCCGTTGGCCAGCGTGTAGAACCAGGACGGGTCGAAGGTGAAGGTGAGCTTGTCGGTGATGTGATAGAGCGACGAGCCGCGGATCTGGCCGAAGTCCACGGGGTTGGGGTGCAGAGCCCAGTAGTTGGTCTCGCCGCCCGCCTGGCCGGCGTTGGCGGGAAGCCCGGCGGCGATGGCCGCCGCGCCGGTCGGCACCGAGGGCGGCGTGTCGACCACGCCCGGCCGCGCGGTCTGCGGGATCCACACCGGGTTGTAATCGAAGTCCTTGCCGAATTTCGCCAGGTCGGAGCGCGCCGCGCTGAAGTAGAAGATCGGCCGATTGGACGCCCAGTTGGCGGCCAGGCTCAGGAAGCCCTTGTCGCCGAGCGGCTGGTAGACGCGCCCGTCGAGGCCGCGGCGGATGATCGGGCCCTCGCCCTTGTACTTGTCGGCGCGCGCGTAGTTGCCGGAGATGTAGGCCTTGGTGCCCCAAGGCCCGAAGGCGCCGGTCTCCAACTCGCCGTATTCGCGGTTGTAGCGAAAGCTGCCGCCCGCCACCGAGCCGATGACGCCGAAGGTGTTGGTCGGCGTCTTGGAGATGATGTTCACCTGGCCCCCGACGGCCGAGGCGGTCGGGCTGTCCACGTCGGTCGCGCCGATGTCGACGGTGACGTGGTCGGTGAGCTCGCCCACAAGGTATTCGCCCGGGAAGCAGGCGTAGTTGCCGGTGTCGTTGACCGGGCTGCCGTCGATGGTCACGGACAGGTGGTTGCAGTCCAGGCCGTGCATCCGGAAGTCACCCGACAGGATGCCCGTCGGGTCTTCCGACGAGTAGGCGACGCCGGGCAGGAAGTTGATGAACTGCGCGAAGTTCTGGCTGCCGATCTGCGTCTGGATGAACTGCTGGCTGACGACGGCCTCGTCCTTGGCCACCTGCACCTGGGTGGCCAGGCCGTTCATGCTGGGCGCCTGGCGCGCGCCGGTGACCACCAGTTCCTGCACCTGGGTCGCCGTGGACTGCGCAAGCGCGCTTCCGGCCAGCAGCAGGCCCGTGGCAAGCGCCGTCGACGCGCAAAGCGCGCGAGTCAATTCCTTCCTCATAGAACCCCCCTTCCCATCTCCCCACAGGCGACCATCTCCCGGACCGCCTGAGTCCTGATTGCCGTATAGCGCGGAATTGATGACGCTTCTGCTACGGATGACAACCCGCCGCGCAGCTCGGCCGTGAGTGTGGCGCCGGCGCCTTTACAGACCGCCGTCGCCGACTAGGGTCCGGAGCGGATTCGAAGGAGCTACATGGCGCGCGCGGCCTCCCTCACGCGACCGGATTCCGACTGGAGCGCAGCCCTGCTGCTCACCGCCGGCCTGACGCTCGCGAGGGTGGTGGCGCTGTTCCGCACGCCGCTGGAGCTCTATCCGGACGAGGCCCAGTACTGGCTTTGGTCGCGCACGCTCGATTTCGGCTACTACTCCAAGCCGCCGATGATCGCCTGGGCGATCTGGGCCACGACGGCGGTCGGCGGCGACGCCGAGGCCTGGGTGCGGCTGGCCGCGCCGCTGTTCCAGGCGGGGGCGACGCTGGCGGTGTTCGCACTTGGCCGACGGCTCTACGGCGGCGGCGCGGCGTTCGCAGCGGCCGGCCTCTACGCCCTGATGCCGGCGGTGCAGATCTCCTCGGCGGTGATGGCGACCGACGCGCCGCTGCTGTTCTTCCTGGGCCTGACGCTGGTCGCCTATGCGGAGCTGCAGACCGCCGCGGGCGGCGCCCGGCTCGCCTGGGCGGCAGGATTGGGGGCAGCCCTTGGCCTCGCCTTCCTCTCGAAGTACGCCGCGGTCTATGCGGTGATCGGTGTCGCCCTGCACCTGATCCTGAGCCGCGAGGCGCGGCGGGCCTGGGCGCCGGGCGCGGCGGTCATCGCCCTCGTCGTCTTCGCCCTGGTGCTCGCCCCGAACCTTGCCTGGAACGCGAGCCATGGGTTCGCCACCTTGCACCACACCGCCGCCAACGCCGCCTGGGGGCAGCGCGGGGTCAATCCCCTCGGCCCGCTGGCGTTCCTGGCCAGCCAGTTCGCGGTGTTCGGGCCGGTCCCGTTCGGCGCGCTGATCGCGGGCCTCGGGCTGGCCGCGCGGCGCCGAGCGCTGGCCAAGTCCGACCTCATGCTGCTGTGCTTCATCCTGCCGCCGATCCTGATCGTCGCGGGCCAGGCGTTCCTGAGCCGCGCCAACGCCAACTGGTCGGGCGCGAGCTACCTGCCCGGCGCGGTGCTGGTCGCCGCCTGGCTGGTCCGCTGGCGGGCCCGGCGTTGGCTGAGCGCGGCGGTCGCGACGCAGGCGGCGCTGGCGGCGTTCGTCATCCTCGCCCTGGTGCAGCCGCGCGCCGCCGACGCCATGGGAGCCTCCAACAGCCTGAAGCGGGTGCGCGGCTGGTCGGAGACGACCCGGCTGGTGATCGACCGGGCGCAGGCCGTGCAGGCCAACGGCGGGCTTACCGCGGTCGCGGTCAACGACCGGTTCCTCTACGACACGCTGGCCTACTACGGACGCGACTACTTCGGCCGCCCGGGCGCGCCGCCGCTCACCTACTGGCTGCTGACCGCGGCGCCGCAGAACCAGGCGGAGATGAGCGCGCCCCTGACGCCGGCGCTCGGCGGCCGCGTGCTGGGGGTGATCTACGAGGGCTTCCACCGCCGCGAGATGCTGGCCGACTTCGCAGCCGTGACCTGGCGCGAGATCGACCACATCGGCCTCGACCGCAAGCACCAGCGGCGGATCGACCTGTTCATCGGCGAGGGTTATGTCCCCCGCCCGCGCGATCCGGTCAGCGGGCTGCCGAAGCCGTCCTGATCCCGCCCCAGACGGCCTTCAGCTGGGCGTCGCGGCCGCAGCCGACGCGATAGGTCATGTAGGCGACCGGGTTCTTGCGCGCGTAGTCCTGGTGGTAGCCTTCGCCCATCCAGAAGGTGGTCGGCCCGCGGATCTCGGTGGCGACCGGCTTGTGCAGCACCCGCGCGACCTGGGCCTTCACCGCCTCGGCCTGCTGCTTCTCCGCCGCGTCCGTGGCGAACACCGCCGTGCGGTAGGTCGGCCCGCGGTCGCAGATCTGGCCGCCGGGGTCGGTGGGGTCGATGTGGTGGAAGAAGGCGTTGACCAGCTGCGGGTAGCTGATCTTCGAGGGGTCATAGGTGACCTTGATGGATTCCAGGTACCCCTCGTGGTTCTCGTAGGTCGGGTGCGGACGGACGCCGCCGGCGTAGCCCACCACGACCCTCACCACGCCCGGCGTGCCCTCGATATCGTGCTCGGCCGACCAGAAGCAGCCGCCGGCGAAGACCGCGGTCTTCAACGCGGTGGCGGCCGGGGCGGCGGAGGCCGCCAGCAGGGTTGCGGCGGCGACGGCGGAAAACAGACGTGTGTTCATGGCGCTCAGGTTCCGATGCTTTCGGACATTATACGCAGCTTCGGCCGAAATGGAGGCAAGCTCCCCTTCCTTCCCGTCCACGGGTGCGGAAGTCACGCCGCCGCCCTTTCCGAGACTTCGAACCTGGGCTCGGTCTTGCTGCGCACCTCGTCGAGGCTGACGCCGGGGGCGAGCTCGATCAGCGTGAGCGGGGTCCTGCCGCGGTTCACCTCGAACACGCCGAGGTCGGTGACCACCAGATCGACGACGGCCTGGCCGGTGAGCGGCAGCGAACAGGCGTTCACGATCTTGGGCGCGCCGGACTTCTCGACGTGCTCCATCACCACCACGACGCGCTTGACGCCGGCCACCAGGTCCATCGCCCCGCCCATGCCCTTGACCACCTTTCCGGGCACCATCCAGTTGGCGAGGTCGCCCGACCCGGTCACCTGCATGGCCCCCAGGATGGAGAGGTCGATGTGGCCGCCGCGGATCATGGCGAAGCTGTCGGCCGACGAGAAATAGGCCGACGAGGGAAGCTCGGTGATGGTCTGCTTGCCGGCGTTGATCAGGTCGGGGTCGGCCTCGCCCTCGTAGGGGAAGGGGCCCATGCCGAGCATGCCGTTCTCGCTCTGCAGCGTCACCGAGACGCCCGGCGGGATGTAGTTGGCGACCAGGGTCGGGATGCCGATGCCGAGGTTCACGTAGAAGCCGTCCTTGAGCTCGGCCGCGGCGCGCGCCGCCATCTGGTCGCGGGTCCAGGCCATCGTCAGACCTCCTCGCCGGCCGCGGCGCCGACGCTTTCGCGGGGGCGCGTGGTGGCGCGCTCGATGCGCTTTTCGTAGACCGGGCCCGCGAGGATGCGGTCGACATAGATGCCCGGCGTGTGGATCGCGTTGGGATCGAGCGCGCCCGGCTCGACCAGCGCCTCCACCTCGGCCACGGTCACCTTGCCGGCGGTGGCCATCATCGGATTGAAGTTCCGCGCCGTCTTCCGATAGACGAGGTTGCCCGCCCGATCGCCCTTCCAGGCCTTGACGATGGCGAGGTCGGCGGTGAGCGCTCGCTCCATCACGTAGAGCGCGCCGTCGAACTCGCGGACCTCCTTGCCCTCGGCGACCAGGGTGCCGACGCCGGTCCGCGTGTAGAACGCCGGGATGCCCGCGCCCCCGGCGCGGATCCGCTCGGCGAGCGTCCCCTGCGGATTGAACTCCAGCTCCAGCTTGCCCGCCAGATAGAGCTGCTCGAACAGCTTGTTCTCGCCCACGTAGCTGGAGATCATCTTCCGGATCTGACCGCCGGCCAGCAGGACACCCAGGCCGAAGTCGTCGACCCCGCAATTGTTGGAGACCACGGTCAGATCCTTGACGCCCGCCGCGCGGATCGCCGCGATCAGGTTCTCCGGGATGCCGCAGAGGCCGAAGCCGCCGGCCATGATCGTCATGCCGTCGAAGAGCACGCCTTGCAGCGCCTCCTCGGCCGACTTCATCACCTTGTTCGCCATGGCTCGCCTCTTACGACGCAGGGCGCTTCTTGAGAACGGCTGTTGGGCGATAAGGTCGCGGCATGCGTCGCCTGCCCCTCGTCATCGCCTGCGCCTGCCCGATCCTGGCCCACGCCGCGCCCGCCCGGCTGAGCGAGGCTCAGGTCAGGGCCTTCGCGGCCAGGCAGGAGCGGGCCTGGAACGCGAGCGATGCGGCAGGCTTCTTCGGCCTCTTCACGGCCGACGCGCGCTTCGCCGACCAGGCGCGCGCCAAGGACGGCCGCGTGGTGCCCTATGGGACGAGCACGCTCGCCCAGGCCCGCGCCCAGGCCGAGCGGTTCTTCGCCGGATCCCGGCACCGGGAGACGAGCGCCATTCGCAGCGTGCGGATCGCGCCGGATGGCCGCAGCGCCGCGGTGCTGGCCGACGAGGTCGCGGAGATCACCGCCGCGGGGCGCACGCGCCGCAGCTGCGCCGAGACCCGGCAGACCGTGGTGGTCACGCCGGCGGGCTTGCGCTCGAACGGCCAAACCGACACTCAGGTGGCGTGCCGTTGAGGGGAAAGCGCGTGAGGGACCTGGCGGGCGATCTGGACTGGTGGCGGGCGAACCGGGCGGCTCCGGACATCGACCACGGGACGATGCGCGAGGTGCTGGCGCGGCTGCGAGCCTGGAAGGCCGAGCACGACAAGGACCGGGCCGGCCAGCCCGGCCCCTTCCTGCAGCTCGCCTGGGATGCGGTGTTCGGCGACGAGCACGCGCGGGTCGCCACCGCGATCGCCGAGATCGAGAGGCTGCTCGGCGCCTAGGGGACGGCTGCTTCTCCCGCAGGGGCAGAAGGCTCTAAGCTGGCCGGATGACCCAGCTCACCAAGCTCGCGCTGATCGCGCTCGCCGCGGCCCTCGTCGCCCTCCCCGCCCTGGCCCAGAGCGCCGACCCGCGGGTGCGGCTGCATACGCCCGACGGCGACATCGTCCTCGAGCTCTACGCCGACAAGGCGCCGATCACGGTGAGGAACTTCCTGCATTACGTGGATGCCAAGCGCCTCGACGGCGCGAGCTTCTTCCGAGCCTCGCGGCCGAAGGGCGCGACGGGCGACGACTACGGCATCGTCGAAGGCGGGCTGCAGGGCCAGCCCAAGAAGCTGTTCCCGCCGATCGCCCACGAGAGCACCGCCAAGACCGGCCTCTCCCACACCGATGGGACGATCTCCATGGCCCGCAACGCGCCCGGCACCGCGCAGGCCAACTTCACGATCTGCGTCGGCGACCAGACCTACCTCGACGCCGACAAGGATGATCCGAAGGGCAAGCCCGGCTACGCCGCGTTCGGCAAGGTGGTCGAGGGCATGGACGTGGTCCGCAAGATCCTGGTCGCCCCAACCGACCCCAAGAAGGGGACCGGAGTGATGATGGGTGAGATCCTGGCCCATCCGGTGCCGATCCTCACCGCGCGGCGGGTGGCGGCGGGCGCCTGACCGCGGCTCAGTGCGGGCCGGGGTACATGGTCGAGCCGGGCCGGAAGAAGTAGCCGGCGAACACGCGATAGACGAGATACCAGCCGAAGCGCGCCAGGATCGGCGCCGGCCAGCCGAAGCGGCGGAAGGTCCAGGCGTAGATCAGTTGCCAGAGGATCCCCTCGATCGAGCCTTCGATGTCGACGGCGGTCATGCCGGCGAAGGTCATGTGCTTGATGAGCACGGTCTGCTCAAACGGCTCGATCAGCGCGCCGAGCGCGGCGAAGGTCCAGAACAGCACGCCCTGGAACCGGCCCTTGAGCAGAAGCGTGCTGAGCAGCCAGACCGGAATCACGATGACGCCGAAACGGAAGAAGCACTCGCTGAGCACCGAGGCGTGGAAGTAGTGCGGGATCGACCAGGGCAGGCCGACGTTGCCCCAGGTGAACCCCGCCGCGCGGTCGAGCGCCTCGTAGCGCGCGCCGAACATCGGAGTCGCGGTCTTGGCGACGCCCTCCAGGCCCTGGATCAGGCCGATGCCCAGGCCCCAGACGACGACGCGCCGCCAGCCCGGGCCGTCGGATAGCGGCGGGGCCGGCGGGCAGCTGATGCGGCTGGAGAGCGCGATGGCGATGACGCCTACCGCCAGCCACCAGCCGGTGATCAGCCAGCTGAAGTTCTCCGCCTGCGCCTGCAGGGCGACCGGCCAGGGGTGGAGATGGAACAGCGCCGCGATG
The DNA here is from genome assembly GCF_025934275.1 of Phenylobacterium sp. Lineage (GTDB taxonomy): Bacteria > Pseudomonadota > Alphaproteobacteria > Caulobacterales > Caulobacteraceae > Phenylobacterium. The sequence continues at coordinate 26,977 of NZ_JAICYI010000024.1, read as the reverse complement.
AGGAGGCACAGCAGCGCCGGGCCGGCCAGGAAGTAGGCGGCATCGCGCCGCATGACGGGATCGACCTTCACCGGAGCCCCCAAAATATACTCTCAGTATATTATACCGATGGTATATTCTGTCCGCGTGGTCAAGTCCCCTGTCAGCAGCAAGCGCCAGCGCACCCGCGAGGCGCTGATCGACGCCACCCTCGCGGTGATCGCCGAGAAGGGTTTCGAGGGCGCGAGCCTCGACGAGATCGCCGCCCGCGCCGGGGTCACCAAAGGGGCGATCTATTCCAACTTCCGCTCCAAGGCCGAGCTGGTCTGGGAAGCCGCGGGGCGACGGCGGCTCAGCCTGCAGCCGCCGTTCCGCCCCGGCGTGCCGCTGCGCGACCAGCACGTGGTCGCCGAGACGCTGTTGGCGCAGTTCGCACCGGCCCAGCGCTTTGCGGAGTTCAACGGCGAGCTGCAGCTCTACATCCGCAGGGATCCGGAGCTGAAGGCGCGGCAGGCGGCGCTCTACAAGCAGATCTTCGACGCGGGGGAGGCCCAGCTCGAGGCGCTGTTCGGCCACGAGCTCGAGATCCCGGCGCGGTCGCTCGTGCTGGCCGCCCAAGCCATGGCGCTGGGCTTCATCGCCCAGTTCGACCGCACGCCGGACGAGGTGACGCCGCAGGTCGTGGAGGCGGCGTTCGACAGCCTCGCGATCGGGGCGACGAGCCCGCGAAAAGGCGCCAAGAAGAAGCCCCGCAGGACGCGCGAGCCATGATCAAGCTGACCTTCTGCCTGGTGCGGCTGCCGCACCTCACCCGCGAGGCGTTCCAGGACTACTGGTTCAACCACCACGCCCCGCTCGTGGCGCATCACGCCCAGACGCTGCAGATCCGCCGCTACGTGCAGCTGCACTCGTTGCCGCCCGAGACCAGCCAGGGCCTGCGCGCCAGCCGCGCGGCGCCTGAGGAGTTCGACGGCGTGGCCGAGCTGTGGTTCGACAGCCTGGAGGCGCTGGCCGCCAACAGCGAACGCCCCGAAGCGCGCGAGGCCGGCCGCATCCTGCTGGAGGACGAACGCACCTTCATCGACCTGCCGAAGTCGCCGCTCTGGTGGGGCGAGGAGCGGACGATCGTTGGCTGAGCCGCAGGGGACCGCGGTCCCGCCCACCCCGCAGGCCGCGGAGACCGCCCCGCAGGCATCCGCCAGGCCGCCGAAACCGCCCAACAACCTGGTGGGACTGGCCCTTCTCGCCGGCTTCGTCGCCGCCGGCTGGGCGCTCGTGAGGGGCGTCGCTACCGGACCGGTGACCTTCGCCTTCGTGATGCTGGGCTGGGTGCTATCGGTGATGGCGCACGAGTTCAGCCATGCGGCGACCGCCTATCTGGGCGGCGACTGGACGGTCAGGCCGAAGGGCTACCTGGCGTTCGATCCGCGCCGCTACGGCGACCTGGGCACCAGCGTGGTGCTGCCGGTGATCTTCCTGGCGCTGGGCGGCATCGGCTTCCCGGGCGGCGCGGTCTATCTGCGCAACGACCTGATGCGCGCACCTTTCTGGCGCGCGGCCGCGGCGCTGGCGGGGCCGGCGGCGACCCTGGTCGTGCTCCTCGTTCTGGCCGCCGCGACCCGGATCCTGCTTAGGATCGAAGGCCGCGACGCGCTGGCGGCGGCGCTCGCGTTCCTGGCCTTCTTGCAGGCGACCGGGCTGATCCTCAACCTGCTGCCGATCCCGGGCCTCGACGGGTTCGGCGCGATCCGACCGTTCCTGCCGGCCGGCTGGACGCCCGCCATCCGCCGGGCCGAGGGGCTGGTGATGGTCGGCCTGTTCCTGCTGATCTTCCTCTCGCCGATGGGCGGGCGGTTGCTGTTCGGGACCGGCGGCGCGCTGGCCGCGGCGCTGGGCGTCCCGCCCGAGGCGATCGAGCAAGGCTTCCGCGCCTTCCGCTTCTGGCGCGGCTAGGCGGCCGCGAAGTCGAGCTCAGCGGTTTTGACCGCCCCGGCGGTGCGGCCGGGCGCCGTCTGGTAGGCCCAGTAGAGATTGGTGTGGGCGATCACCTGGTCCGGCGGCGGCGCGCCCCACCGGGAGAGGTCCTCGGTGGTGTGGGCGTCGCGGACCAGGAGCACGTCGTAGCCGCGCACCAGGGCGCCGTGCAGGGTGGAGCGGATGCAGGCGTCGGTCTGGGCGCCGGCGACGAAGATGCGGCCGACGCCCAGGCCGGCCAGCACCTCTTCCAGGCTGGTTTCCTCGAACGCGTCGCCGTAGGCCTTTCCGACCAGCGGCTCGGCCGGATCGGGCGCGAGTTCGGGGACGATGCGCCAGGCCTCGCTGCCCGCCGGGAGCTCCTCGCTCGCATGCTGGACCCAGACGACCGGGACGCCCTCGCGCCGCGCCTTGTCGACCAGGCTGGCGATGTTCGCGACCACCGCCTCGGAATTGTGCGAGAGGGCCATGACGCGGTTCTGCACGTCGACGATGACGAGCGCGGTGTTCGGACGTTCGGAGAGAGTCGTCATGCTCGCCAGCTAGCCGCCGCGCGACGGCGGTGTCCAGAGACCGCGCTCGGGGGCGCAGCGGGTTTTCGCGTGCCCTTAAGGATTGCGGGCCGCATGCTTTGCCTCGCATGAGCGCGATTCGCCCCGTCCGCATCCTCGGCCTCGATCCGGGACTTCGCCGCACCGGCTGGGGCGTGGTGACCGTCGAGGGCGCGCGGCTGTCGCATGTGGCGCACGGGGTGATCCGGCCGGACGAGGCGGCGCCGTTCGCGGAGCGGCTGCTCGCGCTGTTCGAGGCGATCTGCGCGATCATCGAGACCCACGCGCCGGACGAGGCGGCCGTCGAGGAGACCTTCGTCAACACCAATGCGTCGTCCACTCTGAAGCTCGGGCACGCGCGGGCGGCCTGCCTGATCGCCCCGGCCCGCGCCGGCCTGCCGGTCGCCGAGTACGCCGCCACGGTGGTCAAGAAGGCGGTGGTCGGCACGGGCGGCGCCGACAAGGCGCAGGTGGGGTTCATGATCCGCCGGCTGCTGCCGAGCGCCGGCGAGACAACCGCCGACGCCGCCGACGCCCTGGCCGTGGCGATCGCCCACGCCCATGCGCGCAGGGGCCGCGCCCTGCGCGGCGCGGCCTAGCCGGCGCTGGCGGCGGGACGGCCGAGCACGCGGGCCCAGGTCAGGCCGCGCGTCGACCAGGCGACCGCGGCGTAGAGCGCGATGCCGCCCAGCCCCAGAAGCGTCTCGCCGATCAGCATGCCGCCCGAGCCCCAGCGGCTCTGGGCCCAGCCGTCGATCAGCGTCACCATCAGCAGCGGCACGTTGGAGATCGACGAGATGAGATTGAACTTGGTCGCCGCCGCGCCCTGGCCGATCGACTCCAGCACCACCGCCGAATAGGCGCCGTAGGCGAGCCCGCAGATCCCGTTGTAGAGCGTCGCCATGACCATGAACGCCAGCGGCGTCCGTGGGCCCAGCGCCATCACCAGCGACTCCGCGGCCATCACGGCGCCGAACAGGAGATAGGCCCGCTTGCGGTCCATCCGGTCGCAGACGTAGCCGCCCGCGATGCAGCCTGCGATGGCGGCCAGGCCGGAAAGCACGCCCCCGACCAGCGCCACCTGGTCGGCGTCGGCGCGCCAGTCCTTGGCGACCGCCGCCCAGAGGTTCTGCGCCGCCCCCGAACCGATCGGCAGCAGCATGAGGAAGGCGGCGAGCAGGCCGATCCGCCGTTGCGCCAGGCTCAGCACGTCGCGTCCGGTGGAGATCAGGACGCTGGCGTAGCTCGGCCTGGCCGCAGGACGTGGCGGATCGCGCAAGAACAGCAGCGCCGCGCCTGACGCGAGGCAGGCTGCGGCGAGAACGGCGGCGGCCGGCCAGGGCGCGCCGCTGTGCTGGGCGATCCACAGGCCGGCGCCGCCGCCCAGGCCCACGCCGCCCAGGTTGCCCGCCTGGCTCCAGCCGCCCGCCCGGCCCTTGTCGGCATCGGTCGTGTCGTAGGCCATCATCCGATTGGTGGCGATGGCGGTGAGGGTGGCGGCGATGCTGTTGACGAGCACCAGCGTCCCGAAGGTCGGGATCATCGCCACGGAGAGCGGCAGGAAGCCGAAGGCGAACAGGGTCGCCGCCGTCGCCGCATTGGCGATCAGGAACCAGCGCTTGGCGGTCAGCGAGACGTCGACGACCGGCGCCCAGAGCACCTTCCAGGTGTTGGGAACGAGCGCCAGCCGGCCAGGCCCGCCACCGCAGCGACGCTCGCGCCGGCGTGGCTCAGCAGCCAGGCCAGGGTGACGGTCACGTAGCCGTTGCTGATGCCGTAGGGCAGGTAGAGCACCAGCCAGGCCAGGGGATGCGGCGGTCGCCGCTCGACCAGAGGCTCCGCCATGCCGCTCCCCGCGCGATCCGACCCTCGCCGAGTTAAGCCCCATATCGGGCCGTCGCGATACACCCTCCAGGTTGCGGCGGATGCGCCGGGTCCCGCCTTCACGATTGATCAAGCGATTCATCGCGGATTACGGCATGCTGGAACAGATGCTGAACGTGAGTCGCGGATGATCGGACGCCTGCGCGGGATCGTGGCCGAGACGGCCGAGGAGGACGCCCTGATCGACGTGGCGGGGGTTGGCTATGTCGTGCGCTGCGGGTCGCGCACCCTCTCGCGCCTCCCGGAGATCGGCGGCGAGGCGGTGCTGCATGTCGAGACCCAATGGGGCGAGCAGACCGGCATGAAGCTGTACGGCTTCCTCAGCCGCGAGGAGCGGCGCGCCTTCGTGCTGCTGCAGTCGATCCAGGGCGTCGGGCCCAAGGCGGCGCTGGCGGTGCTGGACGTGCTGCCGCCGGCCGAGCTCGCCGCGGCGGCGGCGCGCGAGGACAAGGCGGCCATCGCCCGCGCCCAGGGCGTCGGGCCGAAGCTCGCCCAGCGGATCGCCACCGAGCTGAAGGACAAGCCGATCACCGACGGGCCGGTGGCGGCCTTCCACGCGCAGATCGGCCCAGCGCGCGCGCCGTCCGTCTCCGGCGAAGCCGTCGCGGCGCTGATCGGGCTGGGCGTCGCCGAGCCGGCCGCGCGGCGGGTCGTGGAGCAGGCCGCAGGACGGCTCGGCGACCAGGCTGCCGCGCCGGCGCTGATCAAGGCCGCGCTGCAGGAGCTGGGGCGATGACAGCATGACCCGCCTGGTCTCTCCGGAACCCGAGCCGTTCGAGCCGCAGGACCGGGCGCTCCGGCCGCAGACGCTCGCCGAGTTCGTCGGCCAGGCGCAGACCAAGGCGAATCTGCGGGTGTTCATCGAGGCCGCGCGGGCGCGCGGCGAGGCGCTGGACCACGTGCTGCTGATGGGGCCGCCCGGGCTCGGCAAGACGACGCTGGCCCAGATCGTCGCCCGCGAGCTCGGGGTGAACTTCCGCGCCACCTCCGGGCCGGTGCTCGCCAAGGCCGGCGACCTGGCGGCGATCCTCACCAACCTCGAACCGCGCGACGTGCTGTTCATCGACGAGATCCACCGGCTGGCGGCCAACGTCGAGGAGATCCTCTATCCGGCCATGGAGGACCACGTTCTCGACCTGATTATCGGTGAGGGCCCCTCGGCGCGTTCGATCCGCATCGACCTGGCGCCCTTCACCCTGGTGGCCGCCACGACCCGGGCAGGACTGCTGGCGACGCCGCTCCGCGACCGCTTCGGCATCCCCCTGCGGCTCGAGTTCTACAGCCCCGAGGAGCTGCAGACGGTGCTGACCGGCGCGGCCGGCAAGCTCGGGGTGGCGCTGAACGTGGACGGCGCGGCCGAGATCGCGCGGCGCTCGCGCGGCACGCCGCGCGTGGCCGGGCGGCTGCTGCGCCGCGTGCGCGACTTCGCCGCCGCCGTCGGGGCGGCGCTGATCGAGCGCCGGGTCGCGGCCGCGGCGCTCGCCCGCCTCGAGGTCGACGAGCAGGGCCTCGACGCGCTGGACCGCAAGTACCTGCGCGCGCTGATCGAAAACTACGGCGGCGGGCCGGCGGGGGTGGAGACGCTGGCCTACGCGATCGCCGAGGCGCGCGATGCGGTCGAGGACGTGATCGAGCCGTTCCTGCTACAGCAGGGCTTCATCCAGCGCACGCCGCGCGGCCGCATGGCGGCCGCCCGGGCCTACGCGCACCTGGGCCTCGCCGCCCCGCCAGCGCCGCCGAAGCCCGGCCAGGCGGAGCTGTTCGAGGACGAATAATGCTATCTCCGTTCACCCCGGCGGAGGCCGGGACCTAGATTCCTCCCCGTGAGTCTCGCGGGCTTCACCTGGATTCCGGCCTTCGCCGGGACGAGCGGCATTTGATGGACCCAACGAGCACCGATCCATCCTCCGGCTGGCTGGAAGGGCGCGAGCATGTGCTGCCGGTGCGCATCTACTACGAGGACACCGACTTCACCGGCGTGGTCTATCACGCCAACTACCTGCGCTACTTCGAGCGCGGCCGATCGGACTTCCTGCGGCTGGCGGGCGTCAGCCACCAGGCGCTCCTGGAGCTTCCCGATCCGGCGGCCTTCACAGTGACGCGCATCGAGGTCGACTTCCGCCGCGCCGCGCGCATCGACGACGCGCTGCTGGTCCGCACCACCTACGATGCGGTGAAAGGTCCCAGGCTGCTGATCGGGCAGCGGATCCTGCGCGGCGGCGAGCTCATCGCCGCGGCGAGGGTCGAGGCCGCCTGCATCGGCCTGGATGGGCGCGCCAGGCGCCCGCCGTCCGGCCTCGTGACCGCGCTGCAGCCGCTGTTTGCAGAGCCTTCGCCTTAAGTTCGCCACCGGTTCGGTTAAACCGAACCCCCAAAGCTTTCCGCAACATCGTCCGCGCAAATGGATCCTGCCGCCGTCAGCCCCGCATCCTTCTCGCTCGTCCACCAGATCGTGAACGCCGACTGGGTCGTGAAGCTGGTCATGGCGGGGCTCGCCATCGCCTCGCTGTGGTCGTGGACGGTGATCCTCGACAAGGCCTTCCGGTTCGGCGCGCTCAACCGCGAGGCCGACCGGTTCGAGGACGCGGTGGGCTCCGGCCGCAGCCTGGAGGAGGTGGCCGCAGAGGCGGGCGACCGGGCCCGCCACGCCCTGCCGCGCATGCTGCAGAGCGCGCTGCGCGAATGGCGCGACGCCCGCACCAAGGGCGTGGCCGAAGGCGCGCAGGCGGCCTTCCTGATCCAGCGGATCGATCGGGTGCTCGACACCATCATCGCCCGCGAGAGCCAGCGGGTGGAGGAGGGCCTCGGCCTCCTGGCGATCGTGGCGACCGCCTCGCCGTTCATCGGCCTGTTCGGCACGGTCTGGGGGATCATGCACGCCTTCCAGTCGATCGCGATCCAGAAGAACACCAACCTGGCGGTGGTCGCCCCGGCGATCGCCGAGGCGCTGTTCGCGACCGCCATCGGCCTGATCGCAGCGATCCCGGCCTACATCGCCTTCAACGCCTTCTCGACCAAGGCCGGCAAGTACGCGGCGCGCCTGGAAGGTTTCGCCGACGACCTCTCGACGGCGATCCAGCGTCGGCTGGCGGAGAGGGTCTGAGGCATGGGGCTGTCCGCCAACGACGCCTTCGCGGCTTCCGGCGGCGGCCGGCGCAGCCGCAGGCGGTACGGGCGCGGGCGCCGCGGCACGCTCTCGGAGATCAACGTCACGCCCTTGGTCGACGTGATGCTGGTGCTCTTGATCATCTTCATGATCTCGGCGCCGCTCCTCACGGCGGGCGTTCCTCTGGAGCTGCCGAAGACCGAGGCCGGCGCGATGCAGAATGAGTCCAAGCCGGTCAGCATCTCGATCCGGGCGGACGGGACGATCTTCGTGCAGAACGACCAGGTCGCCTTCGGCCAGCTCAGCCCCAGGCTGAAGGAGACCGTCGGCGACAATCCCAAGCGGCCGATCTACGTGCGGGCCGACGGCCGCGCCTCCTATGAAACGGTGGCGCAGGTGATGGCGGCGCTCTCCGCCTCCGGGTTCAGCTCGATCAACCTGATCACCGACACCGGCGGGCCTTCATCGGGGGCGAACCCGGCCGACCAGACCGCGGTCCAGGAGCCCGGGGCGCCGTGAGGCGGGCGGAGGTCAATCCCGCCTTCGTAGGCTCGCTGGCGCTGCACGGCCTGGTGCTGGCGGCGTTGCTCATCTCCTGGCGCTTCACCCACGAGCTGAAGATCGGTTCGGCCGTGCCGGTGACCATCGTCGCCAACGCCGACGTCACCGATCTGCGCGCCGCCGAGCAGGCGCCGCAGGAGCAGGCTGCGCAGACCGAACAGCCGCAGCCCCAGGCGCCGCCCCAGGCCGCTCCGCCGCCGCAGCCGGAGCCCAAGCCGGCGCCCAAGCCCGAGCCGACGCCCGCACCGACCAAGGCCGAGAAACCGGCCAAGCCGGAAAAGAGCCTCGACCTCGACGCGCTGGCGGCCAGCCTCTCCCGCTCCGTGGCGAAGTCGCAGCCGAAGCCCTCCTCGGCCGCGAAGGGTGCGGCGCGGCCGGAAACCGCGCTGCAGGCGCGCGCCGCCGTCGGGGCGGGCCAGGGCCATTCGGCCGCCGCGCTCAACGGCCTGGTCGCCGAGCTGCAGCGGCGCTGGAATCCCAACTGCGAGGTGCAGGGCGGCCGCGACGTGATCGTCGCCGTCACCTTCCAGCTCGACGCCGGCGGCGGCGTGGTGGGCCAGCCCAGTCCGCAGATCGTGCGCGGCCAGGGCGGCGTCGCCCAGGTGGCCGCGACCCGCGCCGTGAGCGCCGTCTACGCCGCCGCCCCGTTCCGCAACCTGCCGCGCGACTTCTATGGAGAGCGCGTCAAGGTCAATTTCATCGCGCAGGACGCTTGCTCGTGACACGATCCTTTTTCCGGAGCATAGCCATAGGGTCGATGCGACTCGCGCTAGCCCTCATCGCAGTCTTCGCCCTCGTCGTTGTCGCCGCGCCCGCCCGTGCGGAGATCGAGGTCAACGTCAACCGCGGCGATGTCCAGCCGCTGCCGATCGCGATCCCGCCGTTCGGCGGGCCGCAGGGCCCGGATATCGCCGGCGTCATCTCGGCGAACCTGCAGCGCTCGGGCCTGTTTCGGCCGCTCGACCCGTCGAGCTTCGTCGAGCACGACCTCGATCCGGCGGTGCAGCCCCGCTTCCCGCTCTGGAAGCAGATCAACGCCCAGGCGCTGCTCAACGGCCAGGTGACGCAGCAGGGCGGACAGCTGAGGGTCGCCTTCCGGCTGTGGGACGTGAACGCCGAGCAGCAGCTGCTCGGCCTGGAGTTCACCTCGACGCCCGACAACTGGCGCCGGATCGCCCACAAGATCTCCGACGCCGTCTACGAGCGGCTGACCGGCGAGAAGGGCTATTTCGACACCCGCGTGGTGTTCGTCGCCGAGAGCGGCGGGCGCGGCGCCAAGGTCAAGCGGCTGGCGATCATGGACCAGGACGGCGCCAATCCCAGCTACCTGACCGACGGCTCGTTCATCGTGATGACGCCCCGGTTCTCCTCCACCTCGCAGGAGATCACCTACATGGCGCTGCGGCCGCAGGGCTCGTCGGTCTACCTGTTCAACCTGGAGACCGGCCGCCGCGAGAGCCTCGGCCAGTTCCCCGGCATGGTGTTCGCGCCGCGCTTCTCGCCCGACGGATCGAAGGTCGCCTTCTCCGTCGAGCATGCCGGCAACAGCGACGTTTACGTCATGGACCTGCACAATCGGTCGAGCGTGCGACTGACCTCCGATCCCGCGATCGACACCTCGCCGTCGTTCTCGCCGGACGGACGCAGCATCGTCTTCAACTCCGACCGCTCCGGCAGCCCGCAGCTCTACGTGATGGGCGCCGACGGCTCGAATCCGCATCGCATCTCGTTCGGCGACGGCCGCTACACGACCCCGGTCTGGAGTCCCACCGGCGAGTACATCGCCTTCACCAAGCAGACCGGCGGCGAGTTCCACATCGGGGTGATGAAGCCGGACGGCTCGGACGAACGGATCCTGACCTCCAGCTACCTCGACGAGGGGCCGACCTGGGCGCCCAACGGCCGGGTGCTGATGTTCGCCCGCGAAGCCGCAAACGGCGCCTCGCGGCTTTGGACGGTGGACGTCACCGGCCGCATCCTCCAGCCCGTCCCCTATCCGCTCGGCGGGTCCGACCCCGCCTGGTCACCCCTGCTGCAATAGGTTTGCCTCGCCCGACCCCGCCCCTAATGTCCCGTCGAAAAGGAGACGTCTTCGCCATGGTTTCGATCCCAGACCGCAAGACCGCCCTGCGCCTCGCGCTCGTCGCGACCGCCGCCGCCTCGATGGCGGCCTGCGCCTCGCACCCGAAGCCGGCCTATCCGACGACCCGGCCGCCGGCCGCCGCGCCCGCCCCTCGCGGCGAGACCGCGCCGCCGCCGGCCCCGGTGAGCCAAGCGGCGCTCCCCGGCTCCGAGCAGGACTTCGTGATCAACGTCGGCGACCGGGTCTACTTCGACTTCGACAAGTTCCAGATCCGTCCGGACGCGCAGCCGATCCTCGACGCCCAGTCGGCGTGGCTTTCGAAATATCCCGCCGTCACCGTGCGCATCGAGGGAAACTGCGACGAACGCGGCACGCGGGAGTACAATCTGGCGCTCGGCGCGCGGCGGGCCAATGCGGTGCGCGACTACCTGGTGGCCCACGGCGTCGCCTCCGGCCGCATCACCACAATCTCCTACGGCAAGGAGAAGCCGATCGATCCCGGCTCCGGCGACGAGGCCGACCAGCACAACCGCAACGCCCATACCGCGATCACCGGCGGCGCGGCCGCCCGTTGATGCGAAAGCGACGCCTCGCGCTGTCAGCCGCCCTGGGGCTCGCGCTCTGCGCGGGAGCCGTGGCCGCCCAGACGCCGGTCGACGAAAGCCTCTCCAAGCGCGACGCCCGGCGGCTGGACAACATGGAGAAGGTGGTGGGCGAGCTCAGGAGCATCGTCTTCCGCGCCCGCGACACCAGGCAGCCGGTGGTGGTCGAGCCGGCGGACACGGACGCCCGGCTCTCGGAGCTGAGCGGCAGGCTCGCCGACCTTGAGCAGACGCTCACCAGGGTCAACGGCTCGCTCGAGACCACGGCCCACCAGCTGGACGAGACCAAGCGCGAGAACGCGGCCCTGCGCGGCGACATCAAGGCGCTCTCCGACAAGCTGAGCGCGCTCGAGCAGAAGGTGGACGCGGCCCAGGCCGCGCCGCAGGCGCCGCCGCCCCCGACCGGCGCGGCCGCCGAGGCGGGACCGGCGCCGCCGCCCGCCGCCAGCCCGACGGAAGCCTTCGCCCAGGCCCGGCAGCTGATGCTGGCGGGCAGCTATGACGCCGCCGAAGCGGCCTTCCGCGACTACGTCGGAGCCTACCCCGACGCGCCGCGGGCGCCCGAGGCCCGCTACTGGTGGGGCAAGACGCTGCAGGTGCGCGGCGCGCACGCCGAGGCTGCGACCGCCTTCATCGGGGCGATCCGCGGCTGGCCGAAGACCGCCTGGGCGCCCGACGCCCTGGTGGAGCTCGCCCGCGAGCTCAATGCGCTGAGGAAGACCACCGACGCCTGCGAGACCCTGGCCGAGCTGCCGCGGAAATACCCGAAGGCGACGGCGCCGGTGAAGGCCCGGGCCGCGGCGGTCCGCGCCCAGGCCAAGTGCGGCTAGCCGAGGCGAACGGCGAGGCGGGCGACCTCCAGGCCGGGGTCTTCCCGGTGCTGGACGCGCGGCTGCGAACGGCGCGCTCCCATCCGTTGGCCCTGGCGCTCTCGGGCGGCGGCGATTCCGTCGCCCTGCTGCTGCTTGCGAAGGCCTGGGCCGATCGCGCGGGCCGCAGCTTGCTGGTGCTGAGCGTCGACCATCGCCTGCAGCCGCAGAGCGCCGCCTGGACCGAGGCCTGCGCACGCCGGGCGGCACGCCTCGGCCTGGCGTTCCAGGCGCTGGGCTGGACCGGCGAGAAGCCCCGGAGCGGCCTGCCGGCCGCCGCGCGAACCGCCCGTCACCGCCTGCTGGCCGAGGCCGCCCGAGCGGCGGGCGCGAGCGTGATCCTGATGGGGCACACCGCCGACGACGTGCTGGAGGCCCGGGCGATGCGAGGGGCTGGTTCGACCACCCCTGAGCCGCGCGAGTGGGCGCCCTCGCCCGCCTGGCCGGAAGGCCGTGGCGTTTTCCTGCTGCGGCCGCTGCTGAATGTGCGGCGCGCCGCGCTGCGCGCCTGGCTCGTCGCGCAAGGCGAGAGCTGGGTCGAGGACCCGGCCAATGCGGACCTGCGCTACGCCCGCGCCCGGGCCCGCGCCGCCGCGCCGACCCCCGCGCCGGCGACGCCGGCCGCGCCCCCGCCCGAGCCCAACCCGCTCGCCGCCCTCTGCGCCATGGACGAGGCGGGCGTCCTCGCCGTTTCGCGCGATGCGCTGAGGCTCGCGCCGAGGGCGCAGGCGCAGGCCTTCCTGGGCGCCGCCTGCCTCTGCGCAGCCGGCACGGTCCGCCCGCCGGCAGCGGCGCGCACGCAGCGCCTGCTCGCGCGGCTTGCCGCCCACGCCCCAGTGGCCGCGACGCTCGCCGGCGCCCGGATCGAGGCCGACGCCGATGAGGTGCGCGTGCTGCGCGAGCCGGGCGAGGCGGCGCGCGGCGCGCTCGCGCCGATCCACCTCCGCTCAGGCGAGACCCGAGTCTGGGACGGACGCTTCGAGATCGCCGCCGAGCGCGACATCGAGGTGCGGCCGCTGGCCAGGCTGGCGGCGCGGCTGCCGGCCGCCGAGCGGGCGCGCCTGGCGATTTTCGCGCCGAAGGCGCGGGCCGCCCTGCCGGCCGCCATCGAGGGCGGGCGGGTGACCGTGATCGCCGGCCGCCCCCTTGCGCTCGGGCGGCTCGAAGCGGCGTGCGGCCTGGTCGAGCGCGAGCCCTAGCCTCCGACCACGTGCTCGACGCCGCGGACGATCGGATCGGCGAAGCGCAGGCCCAGGAGGCTCGCGTGGCGGGCGCCGGCCACATGCTCGACGTAGCCGCGGCGCGAGGCCATGGCGGGGAGCGCTTGCAGGGCCTTGAGCGTCGGCGCGGCGTGCTCGGCCCCGGCGGTGATCACCGCGATAGGCATCCGGGCCGGGAACTCGGCCTCGGCGGCCATCTCGGAGGTGGTGGGCCAGGCGGCCACCTCCTCGGTCGAGCCGTGGGCGTGGCTGGCCGAGCCGTGGATGCGGCGCTTCTCGGCGGCGGCCTCGCGGTCAAGGCCGATCAGGTTGTGGGTGAGCCTCGAGACCGGGCGCATGATCCCGAGCCGCGCGCCTACCCGGGCGAGGCGCAAGAGCCGCCAGAAGGCGCGCACGGCGGCCGGTCCGCCGCGCATCTGCATGATCTCCGGAACCACCGCATCCACTAGAACGACGCCCGTGACGCGCTGCGGGTGGGTGATGGCGAACAGGCGGACCATCAGGCCGCCCATGGAGTGGCCGACCAGCACGTAGGGCCCGGGCTCGCCCAGCGCACCGAGGAGGGCGGCGAGGTCGGCCGTGATCGCGCGCCCGTCGCGCGGCAGGGGGCCGGGATCGGAGAGGCCGAGGCCGGCGCGGTCATAGGCCAGGCTGCGGAAGCCCTTGGCGGCCAGGCGATCCTGCACCACCGCCCAGTCGGCCGCGCAGCCGAAGGCGCCGTGCTCGAGCACGACCAGCGGCTCGCCGCCGGCCGGCCCGGCGCGCACCACGCGCAGCCGCCGGCCGCCGAGATCGACGTACGCGCCGCGGACGTCCGGGGGTAAGCTTGGCGGGGCCGCCCGGATGGTTCAGCTCGCCTTCTGGAACGGCTTCGGCGTGCGCGCCGCGCCCTGGCGGGCCAGCATCCAGCCGGGATATTCCGCCGGCAGCTCGCTCACCTGGTCGAGACGCGCCATCTCCTCGGGCGAGAGCACTAGGTCGGCGGCCGCCAGGTTGTCGTCGAGCTGCTCGAGGCTCTTGGCTCCGATGATCACGCTCATCACGAACGGCTTGGCCAGGATCCAGGCCAGCGCCACGCGCGCGACCGAGGCGTCCTTCGCCTGGGCGATCTCGCGCATCACCTCGACGCAGGCCCAGGCGCGGTCCTTGTCGACCGGAGGGAAGTCGAAGTTGGTGCGCCGGGCCCCCTCCGGATTGTTGGAGCCGGGGCCGAACTTGCCGGAGAGCAGGCCGCCGGCCAACGGAGACCAGACCATCAGGCCGAGACCTTCGGAGGCCAACATCGGCGCGAGCTCGCGCTCCAGGTCGCGGCCGGCGATCGAATAATAGGCTTGCAGCGTCTCGAAGCGGGCAAGGCCGTGGGACGCGCTGACGCCCAGCGCCTTGGCGATCTTCCAGGCCTGCCAGTTGGAGACGCCGATGTAGCGGACCAGGCCCTGGCGAACGATATCGTCGAGCGCGCCCAGCGTCTCCTCGATCGGGGTGACCGGGTCGTTGGCGTGGATCTGGTAGAGGTCGATGTGGTCGGTCTGCAGCCGCTCGAGGCTGCGGCCGACGCTGTCCAGGATGTGGCCGCGCGAGGCGCCGCGGTCGTTGGGCCGGGGCCCCATCTCGCCATAGACCTTGGTGGCGATCACCACGTCCTTGCGGGCAGCGCCTGTGTTCTTGAGCGCCTGGCCCAGGAGCCGCTCGGACTCGCCGAAGGAGTAGACGTCGGCAGTGTCGACGAAGTTGACCCCGGCCTCCAGCGCGCGCCCGACGATGGCGTCCACCTCGCCCTGCTGCAGGGCGCCGATCGCGCGCCACATGCCGGCCTGTTCGGAGCCGCCGAAGGTCATGGTCCCCAGGCATATCTCGGAGACGAAGAGGCCCGTGCGGCCGAGCTGCTTGTATTTCATGGCGCGATCTCTTGGGCGCGCTTGAGACCACAAGGACGGGCCGGCGGAAAGGGCTTCCGCGCCGCCCGATCGCAGAAATCAGGAGGCCGGCCGTCGGCCGGCGGCTGCGCCGGTACGGGCTGCGGCGAGGGGATGATGACGCTACGCACGCGGCCGCCGCTCACCTTCAGCGCGGCGAGCTGCTGCAGGGCCTGCGCGCGCTCGGCGCGGTCCTGCATCTGCGCCTGCTTGATCCGCGGGATGCGCGAGACGAAGGCCACGCGCACGCGGCGCGGGATGCGGCGCGCGGCCCTCAGCGGCAGCTCGGCGGCGGTGGCGAAGGCGCGGCCGAGGAACAGCTCCGGATTGAGCGGCCGCCCGTCGCGGTCATGCACCTCGAAGTGCAGGTGGACGCCGGTGGAGACGCCGGTCGAGCCGATCCGGCCGACCGGACTGCCGGCCTTGACCGCCGCGCCGGGGCGGATCTCCGGGGCGAAGCTCTCCATATGGCCGTAGAGGGTGGTCAGGCCCTCGGCGTGGGTCAGCTCCACGAACCGGCCGTAACCGGGATCCTGGCCGACTCTTGTGACCACGCCGTCGGCCGAGGCGAGTACCGCCTCCGGCTGCGGCGCCTCCATGTCCAGGCCGGCGTGCAGGCGGGGTTTGTCCTCCCAGGGCAGCTGGCGCAGGCCGAACGGCGAGCCGATCTCGCCGTCGGGCAGCGGCGGGCGGAAGACGATCAGCGCCGGCGGCGGCGCGGGCCGGGATGCGGAGGCGCGAGCCGCCGCGAGCGGTGGCGAAAGCCTTGCGGGCCGGGTCGGCTGCAGGCCGCCGCCGGGCAGCGCCGCGTGGGCCATGGAGATGGCGATCAGCGCCAGCGCGCCGCCGATCGCGCCGTCGATGCGCGCTCTCGCGCCGCGCGGCGGCAAGCTCGTCTCGCTCAAGGCAGGGTCTCTCCCAGCTCGAGCCGAGCCCCGCGCTCGCCCGCCCCCGACCGGGCGGCGAAGCGTCGGCGTCTCCCAAACCGGCGGCCTAGGTGGCGGCGCTTCTGGGCGAAATCTTGGCAGGCCCCGCGGGAATCCGCCCAGCTCCGTCGGAATCCCGACAGAACGGAGTAAATTACGGAACTTGCTTAGGAAATGAGGGTGCGAACAGCTACAGCGCCTTGAGTATGCCTTCGACCATCTTCTTGGCGTCGCCGAACAGCATCATGGTGTTGTCGCGGAAGAAGAGCTCGTTCTCGACGCCGGCGTAGCCCGAGCCCAGGCCGCGCTTCACGAACAGCACCGTGCGAGCCTTCTCCACGTCGAGGATCGGCATGCCGTAGATCGGGCTCTGCGGATCGGTCTTGGCCGCGGGATTGGTGACGTCGTTGGCGCCGATCACGAAGGCGACATCGGCGGTGGCGAACTCGGAGTTGATGTCCTCCAGCTCGAACACCTCGTCGTAGGGGACGTTGGCCTCGGCGAGCAGCACGTTCATGTGGCCGGGCATGCGGCCCGCGACCGGGTGGATGGCGTACTTCACCTCGACGCCTTCGGCCTTCAGCTTGTCGGCCATCTCGCGCAGCACGTGCTGGGCCTGGGCGACCGCCATGCCGTAGCCCGGGACGATAATCACCTTCGAGGCGTTCTTCATGATGAAGGCGGCGTCCTCGGCCGAGCCCTGCTTCACCGGCCGCGTCTCGGTCCGGCCGGGGCCGGCCGCGGCGTCCTCGCCCCCGAAGCCGCCCAGAATCACCGAGATGAAGCTGCGGTTCATCCCCTTGCACATGATGTAGCTGAGGATCGCGCCGGAGGAGCCGACCAGGGCGCCGGTGATGACGAGGGTGATGTTCTCCAGCGTGAAGCCGAGCGCCGCCGCCGCCCAGCCGGAGTAGCTGTTCAGCATCGAGACCACCACCGGCATGTCGGCCCCGCCGATCGGGATGATCAGGGTGACGCCGATCAGCAGGCTGAGGCCGAAGATCCCCCAGAAGGCCCAGAGCGCCGAGCCGCCGCTCACCACCAGCACCGCGATCAGGCTGACGATCCCGATCCCGATCAGGACGTTGATCAGGTGGCGGCCGGGCAGCAGGATCGGCGCCCCGCTCATGTTGCCGTTGAGCTTGGCGAAGGCGATCACCGAGCCGGTGAAGGTGACCGCGCCGATGGCCAGGCCGATCGATAGCTCGATCACGGACTTCAGCTGCACCGTCCCGTCGGGAAGCGCGATGCCGTAGGCGCTCGGCGTGTGGATCGCCGCCACCGCCACCAGGCAGGCGGCCATGCCGACCAGCGAGTGGAAGGCGGCCACAAGCTGCGGCATGGAGGTCATCGCCACGCGGCGGGCGATGACGGCGCCGATCGAGCCGCCGATCAGCACGCCTGCCGCAATCAGGCCGAGCGTGAGCGCGTCCAGCGTGCCCTGCCCCCACAGCGTCGCCAGCGTGACGCCGACGGCGATCGCCATGCCGATCATGCCGTTGCGGTTGCCCGCGCGGCTGGACTCCGGGCTGGATAGCCCGCGGAGCGCCAGGATGAAGAGGACGCCGGAGACGAGGTAGAGAATGGCCGCGAGGTTGGCGTTCACTTCGCCGCCTCGGCGTTCGGCGCGGGCGTCTTCCTGCGGTACATGGCCAGCATCCGCTGGGTGACCAGGAAGCCGCCGAAGATGTTGACGGCGGCGAAACCCGCCGCGACCGCTCCCGCACCCTTGGAGATCAGCACGTTGCGGGTGAGCTCCCCGCCCGAGCCGTGCGCCGCGGCGGCCACCAGCGCGCCCACGATGATCACCGAGGAGATGGCGTTGGTGACCGCCATCAGCGGCGTGTGCAGCGCCGGCGTCACGCTCCAGACCACGTAGTAGCCGACGAAGATCGCCAGGACGAAGATCGCCAGGCGGAAGACGGTGGGATCGACGTCCATCAGTCAGCTCTGCAATGCGGGGTGGGCGATCTTGCCGCCGCGGGTCACGAGCGCGGCCTTGAGGATCTCGTCATCGAAGTCGGGCGCGAGCTTGCCGTCCTTGTCGAGCAGCAGGCCCGCGAAGGCGGCCACGTTGCGGGCGTAGAGCGCCGAAGCGTCATAGGCGATGCGGGCCGGCAGGTTGGCGTAGCCCACGATCTTGACGCCCTTCGCATCGACGATGTGATCGGGTTTGGAGCCTTGCACGTTGCCGCCCTGCTCGACGGCGATGTCGACGATCACCGAGCCCGGCTTCATCGAGGCGACCTGCTCGGCGGAGACCAGCTTCGGCGCGGGTCGGCCCGGGATCAGGGCGGTGGTGACCACGATGTCCTGCTTCTTGATGTGGTCGGAGACGAGCGCGGCCTGCTTGGCCTGGTATTCCTTGCTCATCTCCTTCGCGTAGCCGGCGGCGGTCTCGGCTTCCTTGAACTCCTCGTCCTCGACGGCGACGAACTTCGCGCCCAGGCTTTCCACCTGCTCCTTGGCGGCGGGGCGGACGTCGGTGGCGGTGACCACGGCGCCCAGCCGGCGCGCGGTGGCGATCGCCTGTAGGCCGGCCACGCCCGCGCCCATCACGAAGACCTTGGCGGGCGGAATGGTGCCGGCCGCGGTCATCATCATCGGGAAGGCCTTGCCGTAGGCCTCGGCCGCCTCGACCACCGCACGGTAGCCGGCGAGGTTGGCCTGCGAGGAGAGCGCGTCCATCACCTGGGCGCGGGTGATGCGAGGCACGAACTCCATGGCGAACGCCGTCGCGCCCGCCTTGGCCAGCGCCTCGAGGCGCCGCCGGTCCTGATGGGGATCGAGCAGGGCCACGACGATCGCGCCCGCCTTCAGGGCCGCGATTTCCGTGGCCTCCGGCGCGCGGACCTTGAGCAGGATGTCCGACTTGGCGAGCGCCTCCTTGGCGGTCTTGGCGAGGGTTGCGCCGGCCGCTTTGTAGTCCGCGTCCGGATAGGAGGCCGAGGCGCCGGCGCCCGCCTCCACGATCACCGAGAACCCCGCTCCGATCAGCTTCTTCACCGTCTCCGGGACCGCGGCCACGCGGCTCTCGCCCGGCCGGCGCTCCTTGGTGACGGCGATGACGGGCACGGTACGCGAATCCCCCGACGCAGGCTTGAGGCGGGCGGACCATAGGGGGGCGACTCAGGGTCTGGCAAGCAAACCGCTGAAGCCCCCACGCAGCATCCTTCTCCCCTTGCGGCGGAAGGTGTCGGGCGGAGCCCGACGGATGAGGGGTCGCACGTAAGCTGACGCTGCCGACGCGAGAATCGGATGATGGAAGTGCTGCTTCGCAGTCAGGCCGGAGAGACCCTCAACCGGCCTGCATCGCAGGCCACCTTCTCCCGAACGGGGAGAAGGCGAACGCGGTCAGTGCGCCGCTTCGGCTTGCCGCCGGGACCGCAGCAGGGCGACGCCGAGCGCGACCACGATGATGGCGGTGACCGCGGCGCCGCCGAAGCCCGCGCCGGTGCAGAACCAGAGCGTCAGGAAGAGCAGCAGCGTGGCGACGAACAGCGAGCCCCATTTGGTCATGCTGTTGAACATGGCGAAGGTCGCCGCCTGCTCGGCGATGTCCATCGCGCCGTGGGACTGATGCTGTTCGGAAGCCGCTCCGGCCATGGGAATCCTACTCTCTGCTGCAGTGCAATAACTCGGGAGGCAGGGGGCCCTTACACGAGGTCGCCCCGCCGCTCAAGGGCCGCGGGTCAGTGCGGCCATGCGGCCAAAAGCGCGCGGATCGCGGCCACCAGCGCCAGCGGCTGGTCGATCATGATGTGGTGGTGCGAGTTGGGGATCTCGACCTCGATCATGCCGGGCGGGAACGGCGAGGGCTGGCCCGCCTTCTTGCGCTCCATGACCCGCGAGGAGTCGCCGTGGATATGCGCCATGGGCGTGGTGATCTTGGGCCCGTCGCTGCTCGGCGGGCTCATGGCGCTGCGGTCGAGCTTGGCCCACATGTGCGGATCGAATCGCCAGGTCCAGCCCTCGCCGGAGCCGTCGGGCATCGGCGTCGGCTTCAGCGAGCGGCGGGCGATGTAGTCGGCGATGAACAGGTTGCCGGCCGGCTGCGGCGGCATCAGGCGGAAGCGGGCGAGCGCGGCCTCCAGGCTCGGATAGGCCCGTCCGCCGCGGTCGGGCGTCGGGATGTTGGCGACCCGCTGAGCCTCCTTCTGACGCCGGGCGATCTCCTCGGGGGGCGGGCCCCCGAAGCCGGTGTCGACCAGGATCGCGGCGCGCATCCGCTCGGGGAACTGCACCGCGGTATGGAACACCTGGCCGCCGCCGAAGGAGTGGCCGATGTAGATCGGCTTGTCGCCGCCCTCGTAGAGACCGGTCGCGCGGGCGACGTTCTCGGCGTCCTCGGCGAAATCGGCGAACGAATAGCGCTCGCGCCAGTCGGAGGCGCCCATGCCGGCCAGCGACATGGAGGCGACGCGATAGTCCTCCATGAAGAACGGCGCGATGAAGCTCCACCAGTCGGCGTGCGCCGAATTGCCGTGCACGAACAGCAGCCCCGGATTTCCCGCCTCGCCCCAGGTCAGCACCTCGAGCCGACTGCCCAGGCTCTCCACGAACCGGCGCTCGGGGGCGTGGGCGATGGCGTCCCTGAACCACTGCGGGGCCGGCGGCTCGGCGCCCTTGAACGGGGCGAGCGGCGCCTGCACCTCGGGCGGCAACTCGCCCGGCTCGGCGTGGATCGGCCGGTCGTCGTAGGTCTCGCGTTGGGCGGCCTTGGCCTCTACTGAAACTCGGTCGTCGGCCATCTAAGCTCGTCCTCGCTCGCGTCCGCCTGTCGTCGGGGCACGTGACTAACAAGCGTTTGAAAAATGGCAAGGCATAACCCGTCCGATGCGGCTATGCCTCAGCGGCGGAGGAGGATCAGGCGATGCGCGCAAACCGGCTGAAGCAGATCTGGAGCGAGGGCCGCGGCGCGCTGAACGGCTGGTGCTCGATCGGCGACGCCTTCACCGCCGAGATCATGGCCCGTCAGGGCTGGGACGCCGTCACCATCGACACCCAGCACGGCCTGATCGGCTACGCCGAGATGATGGCCATGCTGCAGGCCATCGGCAACACCGAGGCCGTGCCGATCGTGCGCGTCGCCTGGAACGTGCCGGGCGAGATCATGAGGGCGCTGGACGCCGGCGCCTACGGGATCATCTGCCCGATGATCAACGACCGCGCCGAGGCCGAGGCCTTCGTCGGGGCCTGCCGTTATCCGCCGGACGGCTACCGCAGCTTCGGGCCGGCGCGGGCCTCGCTCTACGGCGGCGTCGACTACGCCGAGCACGCCAACGCCGAGATGTTGGCCTTCGCGATGATCGAGACGGGGCGCGGCCTCGCGAATGTCGAGGAGATCGCCGCGACCCCGGGACTCTCGGGCATCTATATCGGCCCCGCGGACCTGTCGCTCGCGCTGGGCGGCCTGCCGACGCAGGATTCCGACGATCCGATGCGGCTGGAGGCGTTCGACAGGATCCTCGCCGCCTGCCGCAAGGCCGGAATCCGGGCCGGCGTGCACACCAACAGCGCGGCCTATTCCCAGACCATGCTGGCGCGCGGCTTCGACCTGGTCACCGTCGGCTCCGACATGCGCTATCTGGCGGGCGGCCGCCGCGACCTCGCCGCCATGCGCGAGTGGCAGGCCAAGCGCTAGACGCTGGCCAGCAGCAGCGACGTCTCGGTCGAGGCGATGCCGTCGATGGTGCGGATCTGATCGAGCGTGCGGCTGAACTCGCCGAGCGCGCCGCAGTCCAGCTCGGCGATCAGGTCCCAGCGTCCGTTGGTGGTATGGATCGCCGTCACCTCCGGAAGCCCTTGCAGAGCCCTGACCACGGCCCGCGAGCGTTCGCCCTCGATGGCGATGGTCATGATCGCCCGGATGCGGTTCGCCTCCACGTCCGGCCGGGTGCGCACCGTGAAGCCCTGGATGACGCCGTCGGCCTGCATGCGGGCGATGCGGTTCTGGACGGTGCCGCGGGAGACGCTCAGCGCCTTGGCCAGCGCGACGGCCGGCTCACGAGCGTTGGCGCGCAGGCGGGCCAGGAGCTTGCGGTCGAGATCATCCATCGAAACGCCAGGGACTTATGACGAAATGCCAGACCAATGCACATAACTTAGCAGCTTGAGTCCTTTTCGCTAGCGCTGGCGAGCGCGATTCTAAGCGCAGATGCTTCGCGATTGAGGATTGGCCATGTCCGATCGGCCGCTGTTCCTGATGACCGATCCGGCCGCCTTCGAGGTCAGCTACCGGATCAATCCATGGATGCGCCCAGAAGCTTGGAAGGCGCATGCCGGCGAGCGCCTCGCCGAAGCCAGGGCCGCCTCCTCCGCTCTGCGCCGGGCGCTCGTCGAGCTCGGCGGCCAGGTCGAGACCGTTGGCGCCGTGCGCGGCCTGCCGGACCTGGTGTTCCCGGCCAATGCGGCGGTGGTGCTGGACGGCCGGGCGCTGCTCGCCCGCTTCCGCCATCCCGAGCGGCAGGGCGAGGAGGCCGTGTTCCGCGAGGTGTTCTGCCGGCTCAAGCGCCGCGGGGTGCTGCGCGCGGTGATCGACCTGCCGGAGGGCATTTTCCAGGAAGGCGCGGGCGATGCGATCTGGGACGCCGAGCGCGGACTGTTCTGGGCCGGCTTCGGGCCGCGCTCGTCCGAGAGCTCGCTCGTGGCGATCGAGCGGACATTCGGCCATGAGGTCGTCGGCCTCGAGTTGGCGTCCGACCGCTACTACCACCTCGACACCTGCTTCTGCCCGCTCGCCGGCGGCGAGGTGCTCTACTACCCGCCGGCGTTCACCTCCGATGCGCTCGCTGCGATCCACGCACGCGTCCCGGAGGCCGCCCGCATCGAAGCTGCCGACGAGGAGGCCGGGGCCTTCTGCGTCAACGCCGTCAACCTGGATCGCCAGATCGTCATGGCCCGCGCGCCGACGAGCCTGGCGGCGAAGCTCACGGGCCGCGGCTACGGCCTGCGCGAGGTCGATCTTGCGCCCTTCATCCTGTCGGGGGGCGCCGCCTACTGCATGACCCTGCGCCTCGACCGGAAAAGCCGGCCGGAGCGCGCCATCCTCGCCGCGGAGTGAACCGATGAACGACATCGCCTTCGAGCGCTCGCTCAGCGCCAGCTACATCGCCCTGGAAGCCGAGTACGGCGCCAAGAACTACAAGCCCCTCGACGTCGTGCTGACCCGGGGCGAGGGCGTCTATGTCTGGGACGTGGAGGGCCGCCGCTACCTCGACTGCCTCTCGGCCTATTCGGCGGTGAACCAGGGTCACTGTCATCCCAGGATCCTGGCCGCCATGGTCGAGCAGGCGGGGCGGCTCACGCTCACCTCGCGGGCCTTCCGCAACGACCAGCTGGCGGCCTTCTACGAGGAGCTCTGCGCGCTCACGCGCAGCCACAAGGTGCTGCCGATGAACTCCGGCGCCGAGGCGGTGGAGACCGCCCTCAAGGTGGCGCGCAAGTGGGGCTATCAGGTGAAGGGCGTGCCGCACGGCCAGGCGGAGATCATCGTCTGCGACGGCAACTTCCACGGCCGCACGATCGCCATCGTGGGCTTCTCCACCGATCCCGCCTCGCGCGACGGATTCGGCCCCTTCGCGCCGGGGTTCAAGGTGGTCCCGTTCGGCGACGCCGCCGCGCTGGAGGCGGCGATCACGCCCAACACCGTGGCGTTCCTGGTCGAGCCGATCCAGGGCGAGGCCGGCGTGATCATCCCGCCGGCCGGCTACCTGAAACGCGCCCGCGAGCTCTGCACCCAGCACGACGTGATCCTGATCCTGGACGAGATCCAGACCGGGCTAGGCCGCACTGGCAGGTTGCTCGCCGAGGAGCACGAAGGGATCGAGGCCGACCTGACGCTGATCGGCAAGGCGTTGTCAGGCGGCTTCTATCCGGTCTCGGCGGTGCTCTCGAACTCGCAGGTGATGAGCGTGTTGAGGCCCGGCGAGCACGGCTCGACGTTCGGCGGCAATCCCCTGGCCTGCGCGGTGGCGCGGGCGGCGCTGAAGGCGCTCACCGAGGAGGGCATGATCGAGAACGCCGCCTGCGTTGGGGCAAGGCTGCAGGCCAGCCTGGCGGCGGTCGCTGCGCCCGCGGTGAAGGAGGTCCGAGGCCGCGGCCTGATGATCGCCCTCGAGCTCCACCCCAACGCCGGCGGCGCGCGGCGCATCTGCGAGGCGCTGCAGGGCCGCGGCCTGCTCGCCAAGGAGACCCACGAGCACACCATCCGCATCGCCCCGCCGCTGATCCTCACCGAGGCCCAGGCCGACTGGATCGCCGAGCAGTTCGAGGCGGTGCTGGCTTAGCCCAGGGCGGGCGCGAGCCGGAGCCAGAGCTGCTGGTCGAAATCTTTGTCCGGCGCGGCTTCGCCCATGCGCACGACGATGAGCCGGCGGCTCGGCACGACGTAGAGCTTGCGGTCGAGCGCGCCGAGCGCCGCGACCAGGTCAGCGGGCGCGGCGGGGATGAGCGACCCGTCTATCCGCCGGGCCGGCGGGCGGATCGTGTAGCGGCTGCCGTTCAGCCACCAGAGCCGGCCATAGGCCGGATTGGTCGCCGAGCGGGCGAACATCGCCTTCAGGCCAGCCTCGGAGACCACCCGCCGGCCGCTTGCCGAGCGGCCGCCGTCGAGGATCAGCTGGCCGAACCTGGCGACGTCGCGCGGCGTGGTGACGAGGCCGGTCGGATTGCCCACCGCGGCCATCGAGGCCGGCCGCTGACGCCACGCGGTGTCGGCCATGCCGAGCGGAGCCGTCAACCAGTCCCGGGTGAGCGCCTCGAGGGACATGCGGGCCGCGGCGGCGAGCACCGTCTTGGTCACTGCGTAGACGGGCGTGTTGTAGAGAAAGACCGTTCCTGGCGGGGCGGCGTAGGCGAACCTCGGTGTCAGGCCGGTGCTCATGGTGAGCACGTCGATCAGGCGGATCGCCGACTCCTGTTCCGGCGACGCCTTCGACCAGCCGGGGCCGATGTAGGAGGTCACCGTCCGCGCCACGTCGATAAGGCCCTTGTCGACCGCCACCGCCACGAGCACCGAGACGAAGCTTTTCTGCTGCGAGGCGACATCCTCCAGGAGCGCGCCGCGGGCGTCGCGGCCATAGAGCATCGCCTGGAACCGGGGATCAGAGGGGGCTGGCCAGTTGCGCTCCGCCAGCACCTGGCGATCGCGAATCACCAGGAAGCCGGTGGTCTTCTGGCCCTGGGCGTAGTCGAGCGCGGGCTGCAGGGCCGCGGCGCGGTCCGGCGCAGCCCGGGCGCGGAGGCTCGCCGCCGAGCCGGCCAGTCCCGCCAGAAGATCGCGCCGCCGCATGCGCCCGGCTACCGCGCCCCGGCGGCGGTCTTGGCCTGCGCGGCCGGGGTCGGCAGCGGCTCGCCCTTGGCCTGGCTGATCAGGAAGGCGCGCACGTCCTCGACGTCCTTGGGCGAGAGGAACTTGGCGAAGCTGACCATGCCGTTGTGGGCCTTGACCCCCTGCAGCACGACCGAATTGAAGTCGTCCGGCGTGGTGATCATGATCGAACGCTTCAGGTCCGGCAGCCAGGAGCCGGTGGCGTTGGCGCCGTGGCAGACCTGGCAGTTGTCGTTGAACACCACATAGCCGTGGGTCTTGTCGCCGGTGGTGGTGACCTTGGAGAGGTCGAGCGGCGGCGGCTGGACGATCGTGAACGGCGGGACGCTCGCCTTGCCGCCGAGCTTGAAGACCAGCAGCCGCCCGGGGAGCCGGGGCCGGGTCGGCAGCAGCGAGGGCGCGGAGACCTGGCCGCCGCCGCCTGCGCCCACCATCAGGGCCACGTACTGCACTCCGTTCAGCTCATAGCTCATCGGCGGGGCGATCACGCCGTTGCCGGTCGGGTAGGACCAGAGCTGTTTCCCGGTCTTCGCGTCGTAGGCGTAGAACTGGCCCTCTGCCGCGCCCTGGAAGACCAGACCGCCGCCGGTGGAGAGCACGCCGGCGTTCCAGAAGTAGGGGTGCTCGACGGTCCAGGCCGCCTTCTGGGTCACCGGATCCCAGGCGACCAGATAGCCCTTGTAGGAGGCCGCGACGGCCTTCGCCTGTTCGGCGGTCATCGGCCCGGCGTTGGCCAGGAGATTGATGCCGAGGTTCCAGCCGCCGGGCTTGTAGCCGAAGTTCGTCGCCCCCTGGTAGGCGAAGGGATCGGCCTGGGCGGGGATGTAGACGAGGCCGGTCTGCGGGTCGAAGGACATGGGATGCCAGTTGTGGCCGCCCAGGGGCCCCGGCTGCTGCAGGTCGACGTTCTGCTTGTAGCGCGCCTGGGGATTCTCGATCGGCCGGCCGGTGGCCAGGTCGATGCCCTTGGCCCAGGTCACCGGCACGTAGTTCTTGGCCGAGAGCAGCTTCCCGTTGGTGCGGTCGAGCACATAGAAGAAGCCGTTCTTCGGCGCCTGCATCAGCACCTTGCGGACCTGCCCGCCGATCGTGAGGTCGGCCAGGATCATCGGCTGCACGGCGGAATAGTCCCAGCTCTCGCCGGGGTTCACCTGGTAGTGCCAGACGTACTCGCCGGTATCGGCCTTCACCGCGATGATCGAGGAGAGGAAAAGGTTGTCGCCGCGGCCGCCGGAGCGCTGCTCCTGGTCCCAGGGCGTGCCGTTGTCGACGCCGAAGTAGATGAGGTCGAGCTGCGGATCGTAGACGACGGCGTCCCACACCGTGCCCCCGCCGCCCACCTGTTTCCAGGCCCCGTTCGGCCAGGTGGCGAGCGCCTTCTCCTTCAGCGCCTTGTCCGAGGCTTCGCCGTCGGGTGCGCCCGTGGGGTTCGGAAGCGTGTAGAAGCGCCAGACCTTCTTGCCGGTCGCCGCGTCATAGGCCGTGATGTAGCCGCGCACGCCGTACTCGGCCCCGGATTCGCCGATCAGCACCTTGTCCTTCACCACGCGCGGCGCCTGGGTGATGGTGAAGGGCTTGGCCGGATCGCCCACCTGGGTCTGCCAGACCACGTGGCCGTCCTTTGCGTCGAGCGCGACCAGCCGGGCGTCCATGGTGCCGACGTAGACCTTGCCCTTCCAGACCGCGACGCCGCGGTTGACCACGTCGCAGCAGGCGTCGAAGCCCTTGCGGCCGTCGACCTTCGGGTCGTAGCCCCACAGCAGCTTCCCGGTCGCGGCGTCGAAGGCGTAGACCTTGGACCAGGCGGTGGTGGTGTAGAGCACGCCGTCGACCACCAGCGGCGTCGCCTCCTGGCCGCGGTCGGTGTCGAACTGGGCGTACCAGGCGAGCCCCAACTGGCCGACGTTGCCGGTGTTGATCTGGTTGATCGGCGAGAAGCGCTGCTCGGAATAGCCCTTGCCGTAGGAGACCCATT